>CALIGP010000289.1 GCA_938021455.1 uncultured Lewinella sp.
TTCTCCGGTGTTCTCAAAAATACCGGCGAAGTCATCACTCAAACGGTAGTTCCCTGACAGGATCACTTCGTTGAGTACACTCGCTGCTTCACTGTTTTTTCCTTGGTACAAGTAGGCTTTACCCAGTAGCGCCTGAGCAGCACCCCGGCTTACCCGCCCGACTTGTGGTGCAATCTCCGCCAGATCCGCAACGGCCAACTCCAGGTCCGATTCAATCGCAGCGTACACCTCCTCCACGGAGGCACGTGGCAGGCTCGTCTCATCGCCCAGAGCAAAGCGCACATCTCCCTTAATCGGGATGGGACCAAACCACTTCAGTAGTTCAAAATTGTAGTAGGCCCTGAGAAAACGCGCTTCCGCAATTATCTGAGCCTTACCCTCAAACTCAGTTTTATCCTTGAACTCCAGTAAGAAGCTTGCCCGGTTGACGCCAGCAAACATCCAGTTCCAGATGCTCTTCAGCTGTTCATTTACGGGCGTGTGGATCATATCATCCACTTGCTGGATGCCAATCACGTCGGTAGCACTCTCGCCTCCGGCCAGGGTGTTGTCCGAAGCAATCTCCCCCAGCATTACGTTTAGGTAGGAAGCTTGCAGCATATCGTAGGCCGCAATGAGGGCGTTCTCGTAGTCAGCCTGTGCATTAAAGTAGTTCTCCGAATCGATGGAGTAAACCGGCGTACGACCGATGAAGTCATCCTCACAGGCGGAGGTTCCCAGCAGCAGTAAAACGAAGGTTAAAAAGATATTTCTTTGGCTCATGATCGAGGTAATTCCGTTGGCTAGAAAGTAAGTAGGGTGATTAGAGTTTCAGGTTAGCACCAAATAAGATGGTGCGGGCGATGGGGTAAAAACCGTAGTCAATACCGCCACCAATTGGTGCGCCGCTCGAAGCACCGGGATCAAACCCTTTATAATTCGACAGTGTCAGCAGGTTGTTCCCACTTACGTACAGCCGCAGTGAAGAAGACCGTTTAGGTCCTACCTTGAACGGCAGTGTGTAGCCCAACTGAACACTCTGGAGGCGTAGGAAAGAAGCATCTTCCACGAAGAAGTCAGAGAAGACACCGTTGGCCGTAGCAGCAGTAGTTACCCGGGGCACTTCCGTGCTGGTACCGGCGCCCGTCCAACGGTCCAGGTAGTAATCCAGACGGTTCACGTCGGAAAGGGCCCGTTCGTAGTTTCTTACAATGTCTCCTCCCAGTGAGGCGAAAGCGTAGGTGAGCAGGTCAAAGCGCTTGTACTCCAACTGGAAGTTGAAGCCCATGGTCATATCAGCAATTGGGTCACCGACGTTCGTCCGGTCGTTTGGATCAATAATACCGTCATTGTTGGTATCCACGAAGCGAATATCTCCGGGCTGAGCATCTGCTCCCAGCGCGATCTGTGATGGATGCGCCTCAATCTCACTGGCATTCTGGAAGATGCCATTCGTCTGATAGCCGAAGAAGTAACCGATTGGCTGACCAACTTCCATGCGGGAAGGAGCCAGCTGACCAACGCCAAAGGCACCGCCTTCAATGAAGCCCGTACCATTGTTTACTTCGAGTACTTCGTTGTCCAGTGTCGTGAGGTTATAGCTCACGTTAAGTTTCCAGTCCTTATTGAACCGTTGCTGGTAGCTGATGGCCAGCTCCAGCCCCTGGTTACGAACCGCACCGGCGTTAACCGTTGGTGCCGCTCCGCCCGGGGCGGAGGTGCCAACGATGCCCGAAACCGGAATGTTCGAGATCAGCAGGTTGTCACGGGTATTGACGAAATAGTCGGCCGTAATGTTGAGCTTGTAATCCAGCAGAGACAGGTCAAAGCCGACGTTGAATTTCTTGGCTTCCTCCCACTGAAGAGATGGGTTGGGCAGAGCCCCAATTGCGGTACCATTAACCAGGATGCCGTCAAAAACGTAGGTGGCTTCTCCGCTAAGGGTACCAATGTATCCGTTGTTGATGATCTGGTCATTACCGAGAATACCGTAGCTGACGCGGAATTTGAGCAGGTCGATGGGCCCTTCGTCTCCAAAGAATGTTTCGTCTGACGCAATCCAGCCCGCCGTGAAGGAAGGGAAAAAGGCAGCCCGGTTTTCGGGACCGAACTTGGTGGATGCATCACGGCGAAGCATCGCCGTCAGGAAGTACCGTTCCTGGAAGTCATACTGGATCCGGCCGAAATAAGATAGACGACGCTCATCGTAAGAGTAAGAGCCTACGTCACGGGCGCCTTCCGGGCTGGTGCCGGTAGCCAGGGAGATATCAGCAAATTCCCAATCATTGTTCGGAACGTCAAAACCGGTAGCGAAGAGACCGTTGCCCAACTCACGGAAAACCGTGGTACCGGCCGTGGCGGTGAAGTTGTGCTTGTCGGCCAGCGACTTCACGTAAGTGCCGTAAAGATCCAGCGAGTAGTTATTGTCGTTGATGGCGTTCTGCCCCACACTACTGCGGGTAACGTCAAACACTTTACCGCCGTAGTTGATCAGCTTACTGAAGGTTCGTCCTTCGCTGTTAGCAGTATTAAAACCGACACGGCTGGTAAGCGTAAGACCAGGTAGTGCTTGCCAGTCCAGGCTTACCTGTCCGTTAAGCTTGTTGAGGTCATAATCATTAAAGGTGTTGGCGATTTGCGCAACGGGGTTAATGACCTCAATACCAAGACCTGGAGTATTGGGCACGAGGCTTGGCTCTCCCGTTTCATCAAATACCGGAAGGGTTGGCGGAGCGTTTAGCGCGTTGAAGAGAACGGCACCAAGACCGTTCTCGCTCAGCGCATCCCGATCGATGTTGGTAAAGATGGCGTTAGTTGTCAGCTTCAGTTTATCGGAAAGGTCTACCCCAAGGGATAAGCGAGCGGTGTTCCTTGTGAAGTTAGACTTCTCGCCACCGATAATACCTTCCTGATTGAGGTGCGAACCACTGATAGAGTAGGTGGTACGGTCACTTCCGCCAGAGACGGTAACATCATGGCTTACCATGGGCGCAGTGCCAAAGACTTCGTTTTGCCAGTCGGTTCCCCGACCGAGGTTACTGGCATCAGGGAAAGGTAGTGACTGTCCGCCAGCAGCGTAACTTTCGTTTAGCAGTAGGCCATACTCAGTAGCGTTTAGCATATTGAGCGTCTTAGAGGTCTCCTGGATGCCAAAGAAGGTATTGTAGCTGACTTGTGTCGGACTGTTCTTAGTTCCTGTTTTGGTGGTC
>CALIGP010000290.1 GCA_938021455.1 uncultured Lewinella sp.
TGCCCTGGACTACTTGGGGAGAGGCTAGATTATGTCCCCTAAAATGACGATCTTAGCCCATTAACCAACCCAACCCAAATGAAACCGTCGTTTTTTACTTTGCTCCTTTTAATTCTCCTCTGCACCAGCGTCCGCGCCCAACCCGTTGGCTACCAACAACCTGATAAGGCAATTTTGGACCTGGTAGATGTCCCACTCGCTCCCTCCGTCCTGATGGACGATGCGAAGGATAATATGGTACTCCTCTATCGTGATGCTTATAAGTCCATCGAAGAACTTAGCCGTCAGGAAATGCGACTTGGCGGGCTTCGGATCGACCCTGTCACTAACATTGGCAGCCGGACGACGTACTACAATAAGGTGGCGGTCAGATCCGTAAGCGGGCAAAAGACACTGAAAGAAGTAACGGGCCTGCCCGCCAAACCCAAGCTGGGCAACCTCAGCTGGAGCCCCGATCAGCAAAAGATTGCCATGACGCACACCGCCTCCGAAGGCGTGGAAATCTGGCTCCTCGATGTTACCTCTGCCGTCGCTACCCAACTTACCGATGCCAGCAAAACGCCTCTGAACGCTAACCTCCGCGATGTCATCAACTGGGCTGAGGATGGAAAGTCTATGCTCGTCAAACTATTGCCCGATAACCGTAAACCCCTAATTGATGGTGCTACCGCCGTCCCGACGGGCCCAACGATCTCTACCGCCGATGGTAAAAAGGCCCAGAACAGAACCTACCAGGATCTGCTGAAGAACCCCAACGATGAACATAACTTCGAGCAGCTGGCCCAATCTACCATTGTACGCCTGAGCCTGGACGGAACACAGAGCGCCTTTCTACCCACGGCCATGTACCGAAACGTTAGCTTCAGCCCCGACGGAGAATACGTAATGGTCAGCCGGGTAGAACGTCCCTTCAGTTACCTCGTCCCTTACTCTCGGTTCCCGACCATAACGACGATTTATGACAAAACCGGAAAAACGATCTCTGTCGTTAACGAAGCGCCACTGGAGGAAGTCCGTCCGCAGGGCTTCATGTCGACTTCTCAGGGGCGCCGTAGTATGAACTGGCGCTCGGACCGCCCCCACAGCCTTGTCTACGTCGAGGCCCTCGACGAAGGCGATCCGGCTAAAGAAGTGGACTTTCGGGACGAGGTCTTCCAACTCGAAGCTCCCTTTACGGGCGACGGTAAATCAATCCTTAAAACGATCATGCGCTACGCTGGCATCCGGTGGGGAGACGATGGTACGGCCGTCGCCTATGACCGCTGGTGGAACACCCGCAACACGAAAACCTACGTCTTTGACCCTTCCGATGCCAGTAAAAAACCAATGATCATCGCTGACCGGAACTACCAGGATCGCTATAGCGACCCGGGTAACTTCGTGATGACGCGCAATAAGTTCGGAAGCTCCGTACTCGCACTTGATGGTGGTAAAGCTTTTCTGTTGGGAGCCGGATACTCCGAGAAAGGACAGTTTCCCTTCCTGGATGAAATGGATCTGAGTAGCGGTAAAAAAGAACGTCTGTACCAGTCGAAATACACGGACAGAATCGAAAACCTACGGGATTATGACCCGAAGACGAAGCAGCTTTCCGTCCGGATTGAATCCCCTACGGATTACCCCAACTACTTCTTCCGCGACACCCGTTCCGGCAAGCTGAAGCAGGTGACGGACTTCGCCAACCCCTTCGAGGCGCTTGGTAAAGTGCATAAAGAGGTCATCACTTACGAGCGGGAAGACGGACTTGAACTCTCCGGCACGCTGTACCTGCCCGTCGGTTACGATATGGAGAAGAAGGAGAAGAAGCCGATGATCCTCTGGGCTTACCCCCGGGAGTATAAGGACAAGGCCAGTGCCAGCCAGACGACGGCTAACCCTAACGGATTTATTTACCCCTACTACGGTAGCCCGATCTACTGGGTGACCCGTGGCTACGTAGTGCTGGATGGGGCGGCTTTCCCCATCGTTGGTGAGGGAGACACAGAGCCAAACGACAGCTTCCGGAAGCAGTTGGTGGCCAACGCCAAAGCTGCCATCGATGCGGTGGATGAGCGAGGTTATATTGATCGGGATCGGGTCGCCGTTGGCGGCCACAGTTACGGTGCCTTCATGGTGGCTAACCTGCTGAGTCATTCTGAGCTATTCGCTGCGGGCATTGCCCGCTCCGGGGCGTACAACCGGACACTGACGCCCTTCGGGTTTCAATCAGAGCAACGCTCTTACTGGGAAGCCCCCGAGGTGTACAATACGATGAGCCCCTTCATGCACGCCGAAAAAATGAAAACGCCACTTCTGTTGGTTCACGGTGAAGCGGATAACAATTCTGGCACCTACCCACTACAATCCGAGCGCTACTTCAACGCCCTTAAAGGCCTGGGTGCTACTGTCCGCCTGGTAATGTTACCCAAAGAGAGCCATGGCTACCGCGCTAAGGAATCTATCCTGCACCTGCTCTGGGAGCAGGATCAATGGATGGAGCGCTGGGTGAAAAATAAAGGGGAAGTGCGGCCGTAGGGTAGTAGTGATCGTATGGTAGTAGGTGCCGTTCTACCGTACGATCATTACTATCAATTTAGTAAGGCGCTACCGCAGGTGCAGAGAATAGTTTTAGGAGCATTGGAAATCACGCGAAAACTTTACTCAGCACGCGAGCGTGCTTTCCGCTTTGCACGGTAATGGGTCTTATCCGCCACGTAGATCGTTTTATGAACTTCGCAGAAGATCGTAGTACCTTCCTTGTCCGTAAGCCGGGTCACTTTTAAAATGTCGATCTCCTTTTCAGTAGCTACCCTTGCTTTAATCTGCTCCAATTCTTCGGAGGTGTAGCTGAACTCAGCGTAGAGATGTTCCCGGGCGGGCCGCTTGAAGATGATTTGGGCTGATTTGTCCCAGACCACATAGTCATCTCCAATCAGATTGATAAGTTGTACCATCGGAATCGGGTCCAGCGCTGAAAACATGCTCCCGCCGAAAATGGTGCCTACGTAGTTCATGTTCTTGTAGCTAAGGGGAAGCTTGACGTTTACCTGGAGCAGATCGTCAGAAACCGTTTGTATCCGGGCCGTACTGCGGCGATACATCGGTGATAAGTTGAACCCATATTTGAACAGGCGGGCTTCGCCGATATACTTCGCGCCGTATTTAGCCAATGATTGGTAGATAGACATGTGGGTAAGTTACTACGAAAGAACTTTAATGGAGAGTTGGAGGGGGGCTGCAGTAGGGCAAACCTAAAGGATTGCCCTGGTAGCTGCAGTGTGATGCCTTACTACACAATCCCCATCCGCCCCAGCTCCAGCGGAATCTTCGCGCCGCCGTTGGCAATCGACTGGTAAATGGCCTCCACGATGATCATGTCGCGCTTACCCATTTCTCCGGGAGCGAGGTTTTTGTCTCCGAAGAGGAGGTGGCGGGCGAAGCCGTCCATCTGCAGCGCCTGCTGGCGCTGGTGGTCGAACTTAATTTCATGTCCTTCGGAGGTGCGGCCGCTGAGCGGGCCATAGTTGTTAGCGGGGTTCAGCTCGAACCAGCCCTTATCACAGGCCGAATACAAACGGTTTCCGCTGG
>CALIGP010000291.1 GCA_938021455.1 uncultured Lewinella sp.
AGCCATTCCATTCCAGAAAAGGCCCTCCCTATTGTTGCGATTTGTTGAAAGGGAGTTGCTTGTTCTTTAAGGTAAGGTAATTTGATGTCTGATGACTTTCCGCCAAGCGAAAAGCCAGTAGGGTCAGGAGATTTTAGAAGCCCCATGGGCCAATTTAGGTTAGGTTGAAAATAAGGATGGCCTTGGAGGAAAGATGGGATTCGTTCTTTAATGTTTTCATCACCGACAGTACATTCATAAGCTGCTATCAGGCCATTTTTACCATAGTCGATCCGGGTATAATACTCTCCTTCATGAAAATTTTGGATATGTTCTTTTGTGAAAGCATGTAGATGGACAGAGTCAACGAATTCTACATTGGATTTGACGATGTTCAGATCAATGGCTTGAAGGTATTGAGCATTAATTACGCGTGGATTTTTAAATAGTGATTTTAACTTTCCGAACATGGTTTTCAGTTTTAGGTGCCCAAGTCGAAATATAAGAATAACTTTGGTGTACGGGTAAAGTCGCTCCCAAATCTTAGCCCAACTCAGACTTGGAGGCCCACGACCAATCACTCTGCTCCCTTTGATCAACATTGCACCTGCGGCCGCGCCACTAAAAAAGCCAGCACACTCCCCAAACGTTTTGTTGGCAAACGTGTTTCCATACCAATGACTACCGCCGACTATAAGAAAATTGCCGACACCATCCCCAAGCAACCCGGAGTATATCGCTTCATTACCGCTGACGATACGATCATTTACGTCGGTAAGGCAAAGGTGCTGCGCAACCGGGTGTCTAGTTATTTCGGCGAACGAAAAGGCCGGTTGAACCGTACCCGGGTGATGGTCAAAAACGCCGCACGAATCGAGTTCACCATCGTCGAAACGGAAGCCGATGCGCTGCTGCTGGAAAACGCGCTGATTAAAACCAATCAGCCACGCTATAATATCAACCTGAAGGACGATAAGAACTACAGCTATATCTGCATCAAAAAGGAGCGTTTCCCCCGTGTGTTCATCACCCGGCAGGTTCGCCGGGATGGAAGCTATTACTTCGGCCCCTTTACCAGCAAAGGCCGATTGAAGATTATCCTCGACCTCATCAAGCAGCTTTTTCCCCTACGGACCTGTAACCTGAATTTGAATCAGGCAGATATTGACGCCGGGAAATACAAGGTCTGCCTCGAATACCACATCAAAAACTGTGAAGGCCCCTGCGTTGGAGAAGAAGCCGTGGAGCATTACGACGAGAAGATCGCCCAGGTGAAAAACATCCTGAAGGGGAATTTTGCAGAAGTGAAGCGCCACTTTCAGGGTGAGATGGAGCGACTGGCCTCGGAGATGGAATTTGAGCGTGCGCAGCAAATCAAGGAGAAACTAACGGCCTTCCAGAACTACCAGAGCAAGTCGCAGATCGTGTCCACCACCATCCGCGATGTGGATGTCTTTGGTCTTGCCATTGCGGAGAAAGAGGCCTTCCTTAATTATATGAAAATTGTCAACGGGGCCATCATCCATACGCACACCCAGGAGATCACGATGAACCTGGACGACGATGCCGAAAGCCTGCTTACCTACGCCATCCCGGAACTGCGTGACCGCTTCAACAGCATTGCCAGTGAGGTTATCCTCGATGAAGAGATCGCCCTGGCTGGCGTTGATGCAGAAATCATCGTCCCTAAAATCGGAGATAAGCGAAAGCTCCTTGACCTCAGCGTCAAGAACGCCAAATACATGCTGCTGCAGCGTAAGAAACAGCGCATGAATAATGCCAACCGGCAAACGCCCGCTGAACGCATTTTGCGGACGCTGCAGTCTGATCTCCAGATGGACGAATTACCGATGCACATCGAGTGTTTCGATAACTCGAACATCCAGGGAACTAACCCGGCAAGCGCCTGCGTCGTCTTCAAAAATGCGAAGCCCAGTAAGAAGGATTACCGCCATTATAACATTAAGACGGTCGTCGGGCCGGATGACTTCGCCAGTATGACCGAGGTTGTCTTCCGACGCTACCGGCGGCTGCGGGATGAGAATGAACCCCTGCCGCAGCTTGTCATTATTGACGGCGGTAAGGGCCAGCTTAGCCATGCGATGGAGAGCGTTGACCAGCTTGGTCTGCGCGGTAAGATGGTCGTGGTGGGCATCGCTAAACGCCTTGAAGAAATCTACTTCCCCGACGACGCCGTTCCCCTGCATATCAACAAGAAGTCAGAATCGTTGAAGCTCATTCAACAGTGTCGGGATGAAGCGCACCGCTTTAGTCTGCGTCATCACCGGAATAAGCGTAGCCTCGGGATGGTCGGTACCGAGCTGCATACTATTCCTGGTATCGGGGATAAGACGGTGCAAAAGTTGATGGCTCACTTCGGTAGCCCTAAAAAGGTAAAGAATGCCCTGGCCTCTGAAATCGCGGAGGTGACTAATCTGAGTACGGCGAAGAAGATTCAGGACTTTTACCGACAGAAGGAAAATCTGAAAGGGGAGGACTGAGTCACCAATAGCCTTGTGGCTATGCACCAGTCCATGGCTTACTTTTCCGGAGGAGCGGGAGGAGAAAAGGAGCTGGAAGAGAGACTTCCCAATGGCCGATAACCTTGTCTTCCTACCTGAGTAGCACAGGGCTGAGTGATCGTAGCGAGCCGAAGTGCGCGTTCGGCAAGCTCAGTGCCCCCGAGCCGAAGGGATTTTTAGCTCTTGATTCGCACTAAAAGCCTACTCGAGTAACGGAGCTGTCAAGAAAGGTGCACCTTGTTGCCACCCTGCAACTTGCACCCTGCAACCTGAACCCTGCACCCTGCACCCTGCCCCATTTCGTCCTCCAACCATCAATTCTCTAATTATACCAGCTTTCCTACGGATAGCCATTTATCTTTGTGTCTCCAAAATATACTACCAGCATGCTGCTCCGAATTTCTGCTTTCGTTTTATTGACGATTTCTCTCCTTTCCTGTCGCGATGATTTCAGCCTGGAGGGGGATTATCAGGATATCCCGGTAGCTTATGGCTTTCTGAACGCGGACGATGACCGTCATTTCGTACGCGTGGAAAAAGCCTTCCTGGAGTCAGGTGGAAATGCAAACGCTAACGCGGCTATTGCCGACTCCATTTACTACGGGGATAATGAAGCGACCGTCATTCTTCAGAACAAGGCTACACTGGAAGATATCGAGCTGGAGCGCGTTAACGCAGAACAATTTGGCTTAGACCGCGAGGAAGGCGTTTTCGCCGAAAGCCCCAACATTCTCTACACTTTCCTGGACAGTGAGTTACGGCTTAGCCCAGGTAACGAGGTGATGCTTTCCATCCAGCGCCCCGGCCAGGAAGACGCGGTTGCGGAGACGGTAATGCTTCGCGAAATTGAGATTAACCGACCTGCTGAAATGGTTCGGGTCGACGATTATCGCCGGCCATTGGTGATGAGTTGGACTAAGGGAGATAACGCTAGGATTTATGATGTGCGGATCGTTTTTAATATCCGCGAGCTCTTTCCATCGGATGCTTCCCGCAACCGGGACCTTTCCCTGGAATGGGTATTGGCCAGCGCCTATGTGCCTACTGGAGACCAGGAAAGTGGAAATTTGGTCCGCTTTGAAGTTGATCCTGAAGGATTCTACTCCTTTTTAGGGGCGAACCTCGAACCTGATGATGACATCGTCCGTCGCTTCGTAGACTTCGACGTACGTGTTTCTGCCGCCGGGCAGGAAGTACTGGACCGTCGAAATCTGGAAAATGCCAACTCTGGCATCACCAGCTCGCAGAGCCTGCCA
Source organism: uncultured Lewinella sp. (assembly GCA_938021455.1). Taxonomy (GTDB): domain Bacteria; phylum Bacteroidota; class Bacteroidia; order Chitinophagales; family Saprospiraceae; genus Neolewinella. The sequence continues at coordinate 3,758 of CALIGP010000291.1, forward strand.
CGCTATACTAACATTAGCGGTGGAATTGGTATCGTTACCAGCAGTACGACGACTCTCAAAACAGGTGTTGACTTCGACGGTAACAGTCGGGACAGTCTGCTCAATGGAAGCTACACCAGAGACCTTGGCTTTCTGTAGCCTATACTTAGTTGAGGTTATTCAGCAAAGCCCTTTAAGTATTCTGCCAAGTTAATTTGGGCGCGGACGCAGGTGCAAGGGAAGGCTTTCAAAGAGCAAAGGAAGTAAAAGGTAGGGCGTTCTGTATTGCTTGTAACCCTTTGCAACAGTTTCTGTTCTCCTAGCTCGCAGAGCTTCGTAGCACAGGCTGCGGCTTTAGCCGTAGTAAGGCCAGCCCAAAAAACGCCGTGCCCTTAGGCCTGCAAACCGAACATTCTAAGGTAAAGGGGGACGCTTGGCATAAATGCCTGGCTGGCGACACCGGTATGAACGCCAATACTCCAAACTGACATTTTGTCTTTTTTTCTTCGCCTGACTGACACCTCTTGTGCCACTTTCACGGGCAGACTGACCAAAAGACACCCGCCCGCCCCACAATTCTTCTGGCATGCCAATTGCTTATGTGAGTTGACAATTACAACTTACAACCATTAAAATATACTGACACATGAGTAAGATTATAGGTATCGACCTCGGTACAACCAACTCTTGCGTGGCGGTGATGGAGGGCAATGAGCCCACCGTGATCTATAACGAAGAAGGACGTAACACAACGCCCTCGATCGTAGCATTTCTGGACGGCGGCGAGCGTAAAATCGGTGAGCCAGCCAAACGCCAGGCCATCACTAACCCAACGAGAACCGTAGCCTCCATTAAGCGATTTATGGGGATGCGTTTTGACGAATCTAAAAACGACGTTGGCCGCGCTGCTTATAAAGTAGTGAAGGGAGACAACGGACTGGCTAAAGTCGATATCGACGGTCGCCAATACACGCCCCAGGAGATTTCTGCCATGGTTCTTCAGAAAATGAAGAAGACGGCTGAAGATTTCCTCGGTGCCGAAGTAACCGAAGCCGTCGTAACGGTTCCTGCTTACTTCAACGACTCTCAACGTCAGGCCACCAAAGAAGCTGGCGAAGTCGCTGGCCTCAAAGTGCGCCGGATTATCAACGAACCTACTGCAGCAGCCCTGGCCTATGGCCTGGACAAGCGTAGCAAGGACATGACCATCGCCGTATATGACCTCGGTGGCGGTACGTTCGATATTTCTATCCTTGACCTCGGCGACGGCGTCTTCGAAGTTAAGTCTACCAACGGTGACACTCACCTGGGAGGTGATGACTTTGACCGCGTACTGATTGACTTCCTAGCCGATGCCTTTAAGAAGCAGGAAAATATTGATCTGACCAAAGACCCAATGGCTCTCCAGCGGCTGAAGGAAGCTGCCGAGAAAGCTAAGATTGAACTTTCCAGCAGCCAGGAAACGGAGGTTAACCTTCCCTACATCACTGCTGTTGACGGAGTGCCTAAGCACCTCGTAGTGAAGATCAGTCGTGCTAAGTTCGAGCAGCTAGCTGACGAACTCGTACAGCGTACACTCAAGCCTTGTGCGGAAGCTCTGAAGGACGCCGGATTGGACAAGGACGAAATCGACGAGGTAATTCTCGTAGGTGGTTCTACCCGTATCCCGCGCATCCAGCAGGCCGTCGAAGAATTCTTCGGTAAGAAGCCTAACAAAGGCGTAAACCCCGATGAAGTAGTGGCCGTTGGTGCCGCCATTCAGGGTGGAGTTCTTTCTGGCGACGTACAGGATGTACTACTACTGGACGTTACGCCCCTCAGCCTCGGTATCGAGGTAATGGGCGGTATGATGGACAAGGTGATCGAAGCCAACACGACGATCCCCGCTAAGAAGTCTAAAGTATACTCTACGGCAACCGACAACCAGCCAAGCGTGGAAATCCACGTACTGCAGGGAGAGCGCTCCATGAGTAAGGACAACCGTCCCATCGGCCGCTTCGTCCTCGGTGACATTCCACCCGCACCACGCGGTATGCCTCAGATCGAAGTAACCTTTAACCTGAACGCTGACGGCCTATTGGAAGTCTCCGCTAAGGACAAAGGCACCGGTAAGGAGCAAACGATCAAGATCGAGGCCGGTACTGGACTCAGTGCCGACGATATCGCCCGCATGAAAGCAGAGGCGGAAGCCAATGCTGATCAGGACGCTAAGTCCCGCGAGCGCGTCGAAAAAATCAACGGCGCTGACCAGCTGGTCTTCCAGACCGAAAAGCAACTCAAGGAATTCGGCGAGAAACTGCCGGAAGACAAGAAGGCAGCCATCGAAGCTGGACTGACGGATCTGAAGGATGCGCACAAAGCCGAAGACATCGATAAGATCGATGCCGCTACCGAAGTACTGACGGCAGCGTGGAACGCTGCCAGCCAGGACATTTATCAGGCCCAACAGGGTGAGGGTGGCCCAGAAGCTACTGCCGACGCCGGAGGCGCCGACGCTTCTTCTAACGATTCCGCCGCTGATGTAGAGGACGTTGAATTCGAAGAAGTGGATGGGAAGTAGTAGGTAGTGCTGTAGTCTGTAGTTTTGTAGACTGTAGACCCACTACTCATCCTCTGCCTTGCAGATAGAATGATAATAGATACGCTCTAGAGCGTATTTTGACGGGAAGCCCGCTGATTCTTAAAGGAATTGGCGGGCTTTTTTTTGTTAAAGAGTTGAATTAGATACATTTGGTAGACTTGAATATCTTTGGTTATAAAGTTGTCCTTTTAAGGCGATCAATGAACATTAAATCTGTGTTAGACACAATTTTAGCCAAAGGGGATTGGCGTTTAAACATCCATAAGCAAACACTAAATTATTAAAACTATGGCCGTTGCTATATTAGACGAGAGTTGGATTGAAATTGTCCCGCATGATGCGGAAGAAGCTCATTTGAAAGCAGAAGAATTCCAGTGTTTTATCTACGATATGGATTGTCGTCTGGCTAAATTAGTCGTGAGTGAAAAAATGGATACAGACAATTTATCCGAAGATGATCGAGACTTTTTGGATGGTCGAACTGGCTTCAGGCCTATAGTACTTAAGCTGAGCTTTCCTCCGGATCCTAACAGAGCAGGAGGAAAGGATCGAATTCATTATTCCATGGGAGCTGCGCTGTTTACCTTCAGGGCAGATGGAATGTCTAAGACATTCAACCGAACGGGTGATCCGATAGTGATGGGGTGTCCATTTGCGGCAGTCCAAAACTATAAGCATAAAGATCTTATCGATTTGAAGGCAGACCTGAACTACTTTCAAACGAGAGGTGATTGTATGAAGGAAGTATTCCCTGGGGAATAGACAATGGTGCTCGGTACGGGAAGGACGAATTTTTGATAAAGTAATTATTTATCAGAAACTACAAGTTTGAATATCCACTTGGATTAATCATAATAACGCGAATTAGTTTGAAGCTTGCCTTTGGGGATGTAGGGTGACCTACGTCAGAATTTGACTTTATGCAAATTATTAATTAAGGGAAACAAATAAGTAACATCATGCCAGATCTTGACGGGTACCCCGGAAACGTAATTAAGGCCCATGGCCGCGACCATACAAGACTATTGTTTCTTAGGTTTAAGAGAGAAAAAAATATTGACTCATTGAAGGGCTCCGGACCAATGGCGGTAAAGGCATTTTTACGAAGTATTTCTTCTCGCTTTACCTACTACGCTGAACAGTTCTCTCAAAGAGAGAAAAAAGATATTCGACCCTACGACATTTTTATGTCGTGCGGAATTAGCCGTAAAGGATTTAATCATTTCGTCTCTGAGAAGTCTAGAGTTCCAAAGGATCCAATCGCAGAAAAATTCTTTCAAGTACCCATGCTGGATAAGAAAATTGCTAATGATTTCTGGGTGTATCCTGAAAGTGAAGCGCGAAAAGGGATAGAAGAAAACTTTAGGATTGATGATGGCCGTGCTATTGATGCGCTAATTATCCTGGCTTGCGACAACCCTAAAGACCTTGATGATAGACTAAATGTTATAAGGTCTTCACCTTTGTTCGAAGAATGTGTAGCAGATTTCTTTATTGAATACGGTGAAAAGCATCCAAATAAAGAAGGGCCACTTGGTTTCCGGGATAATATTACAAATGAGGATAATCTGGACAGGATTTACGAGCTTACCAGAGTAGCGGACGTCGACGCTCTCTCAGGAGGAGACTTACCGCTTGGCACCTTCATGGCTTACCAGAAAATATCGGTTAATCATACGGCCTTTCAGAAAACTGTCAATACTTTAAAAAGTAAAATTGATCTTCCCGCTTCCAACCCTAATGGGTACACTAAAGAGCAATACGCAGAAGCTTACCTTATTGGGAGGTTCAAGGATGGAACACCTCTGCTAATGGCTGATTCTGCCGCTGAGGATAAATTCGATAGTAAAGATTTTAACTTCAATATACTGGATGCTTCCGGAGTGGTGACGGATTATCAAATTGAAAAATGTCCTTTTTTCTCTCACATCAGATCTGCGAACCCTAGAAGTTGGAATGCATCGGTTAAAGATCAACACGTTCCGATTATCCGAAGAGGAGTAAACTACAACTATGGTACAGCGGATAATTCAGAGACTCGTACTGGCCTTCACTTTATCTCTTACCAGAATAGTGTCAATGAATTAGTGCAAATTATGAAACGTATGAGTGGTAATGAGGGGTGCGCAGATGCCGCCTTTTACCGGGTTGGGGGAGGAAAAGATGTTGGCCGGTTTCCAAAAGAATGGGGAAAGACGGAAGAAGTTGAAATTCCGTTAAATGGGAAAGAAATAACGCAATTACGAGGCGGAGAGATTTTCTTTATGCCAGCAAAACACTACCTTGATAATCTTATTGGTATCTCTGCGGGGTTGCCGGAAGAGGACTTTCTTATTTAGTGAAACCTACCCTGTTAAATATGTCTAAACTGAGGGTCATTATTGTTGGCATTATTTTGATGACTACTCAGTTATCTGCACAGCAACGGCTGCATACTTTTCATAAGCTGTCGACCCGCCAGGGATTAACGTCTAACCAATACAGCTACTATATCTTTAAAGATTCGCAGGGCTTCGTTTGGGCAAGTTCTATATCTGGACTAAACCGCTTTGATGGCTATCGAGTAAAGCAATACCATGCTGTGCCGAAGGATAGTACCAGTCTCATTAGCGAGTTTGCTTCTCAAGGGCATTTCTATGAAGATGAGCAGCAAGATTTATGGTTTTCAAATAAAAGCTGCTTGATGCAGTACGTTCGAAAGGACGATAATTTTCGACGCCACTATTTTACGTTGCCAAATGGAGACCTGGCCAAAGAGTATTACTTCTGGGCGCATATGCATTCCGAAAGACAGGAGGTTTATGTAAGTGGTGCCAATCATCTGTTTGTTGTAGATACTAAAGACCCTAAAAAGAAGAGCCTCGTTGATTCCATTTTTGTGGGAATAAATGACCGGATGTTTACCCTTGATAATGGCCATCAAA
>CALIGP010000292.1 GCA_938021455.1 uncultured Lewinella sp.
GATACCGTTAGCAGAACAGCCGCACCATCGGAAAGACGAAACGTGAGATTACCGGTGGAGTACCCACCGGTAGGTTGCCCGAAACTGCGGCTATGGTGCAAGCCCCGAAAGGCAATGGCTACTACCTCGCCCGAACTGGACGTTCTGGGTCCGTAAAGGACAGCAACGCGGGGCGGCTGACGGAGAACGTACGGTTTGGTAAGCACTACTTGCTGGCGGCGACCGAACCAGCTGGCTCCATTCCAGTACCACCAACCGCTGGCGTCAGATCCATCCCGCTGCATGAAGTAGCCGCATACACCGTCGCCCAATAGCGGTCCGATTCCGGCCAGCATAGCCCAGCAGTTTCCGCCAGTATTGCCGCGCAGGTCAAGTACCCACTCGCTGGTTCCCGGCTGATCCAACCGTACGATCAATCGGGTGAGGCTATCGGAATAAGCCTGTAGCGTTTTGTCGTGCCCGCTGGAAACGCCAGGCATATTGAGGTAAACCATTTGATTGTCTACCCGACGGCCCGTGGCGTACTTCAAGTTAGGGTCGACGTCGTCATTGTCGTTGTTTCCGGTGGCCCAGCCCCGGTGGGCGGCTGGTGGTTGCAGGGAAGAATGACGGTCAATACGCCGGAGAGTAAAATCTAGTACGTCGTGTACCTCAGAGATACTATCAGCGGCGGCGGATAAGGCATGAGCGTCCGTTCGCAATACTTCCCAGTTAACTGAGTCCCGGTCGAGAGCCTGTTCGCGAACAAGGTCAAAAAAATCGGCGATATAGCTAACGATGTGAGGGGAGGGTTCCGCCGCCAAAACTGGCCGGCGTTCAACGCTCGGGGGATTCACCTTAGCAGTGCCCCCTCCGTAGTGGTATACGCCAACGATCACCTCTTCCATGTCGGTAGTGGCTAAGCCGTCGATTTGTAGCACCACCGTCGTATCTCCAGTCGCCGTAATTCTGTCGGACTCCCGGTAGCCCAAGTAGCCATTCCGTGGGCTACGGCCGTATACATATAAGTATATGGTACCACCCGTAAGGTGGACAGGGGTTTGAATGGAGATGCTATCCACCCCAAGGGAAGGTGGCCGTAAGGTGTGCTCCAGTTGGTGAGTGTTGCTTACGGAGGATAAAATGCTAACTTCGGTCAGGTCCCAGGTGACGGGCACCTGAGCCAGGAGGAAAGAAGGAAGCGTAACGCCGATGAGGGCTAGCAGGAGGAGCGTGAGTTGTCGGATAGATGGATGGGATTAAATATTAGCAAGTGGTTATTTAACGGATACAGACTGGGGCAGGTTGCAGGTTGCGGGTTGCAAGTTGCGGGGGGGCTTTGATCGTCCGGACTAAAATTATCCAGTAGGGATCTTTGTTTTGCTCGATTTCCGCCCGAAATTATCTATCCTAGCGACTACGCCAGTGCCAGGACGCCCGATAGCGGAATCGCTAACCAGTGAGGGCGGGAGTTGAGTTCGTAGGCGACTTCGTAAACGGCTTTTTCCAGTACAAAGAGGTCGAGCAGGAGCTGGCGGTCTTCATCGGAAGCGGGCAGGAAGGAGGCTTCGCCACAGCGTTCGAAATAGGCCTGCAGGTAAGTAGTGGATACAGTTTGGAACCATGCATCAGCTCTTTCCTTTAGTTCGGCGGCATCCTGATCAGCGTATCGCTCCGGATTGAGCAATAATTGTCCGTTGGCGGCATAGTGGAAGGAGCGGACCATACCGGCCACATCCTTCAGGGCTGGGCGACGGCGGCGTCGCTCCGGAATGCTGAGCAAGGGCTCTCCTTCAAAGTCGATGATGTAAAAGTCGTCTTCGGTTACCAGTACCTGGCCAAGGTGGTAATCTGCGTGAATTCGGATAAGATCGACCGTCATCTCGGAGGCCCTTAGCTTATTTAAGCGTGTAGTAAGTTTGGGTTCAAGGTCGAGCACTGCCTGCGCCATGATTTGCATCTCAGGAGAGAGGCTTGCTTTCTTGGCGGCTAGTTCGGTGACCTGGCGGTGGAGCAGTTTGGTCGCCGCTTCGGTAATTTCATCGCGGTAGGCAGCCGTCATGGCTTCCGGGGCCATCATTGCACCTGCGTCTGCGCCCCCCGTTATGCCTACTGAAGAAAACAACTTTGGTTTTTCTTCTGGCGCACCTAAGGCAAGGTGCATCTCCGCCGTGCGCTGCCCCAGCAAAACGGCCCGATCGAGGGTTTCCTGGTCCACCTCTCCTCCCTCCGTAAAGTATCGCTCTGTTAACTCCTGAAAGAAGTCCCAGGCATCTCCCCGGTTATCAACCTTGCCGCTAAGCATGCCAAGGTTGAGATAGTTGTCATCGTGCATCTCCCCCACCCCAAGGCTGCCTCCGTAGGGCGGGCAGCAATCGAAGTCGGTATGCTCCGACAGGTGACGTACGAGCTCCAGATCAGGATTCAGTCCCGGATCGAGCTTGCGGAAGAGTTTGAAGAAATATTTGTCGTCATAGATAATGGCCGTGTTGCTGCTATCAATGGCCGGAACCACGCTTCGGGCATTAGCTGGTGCAGCTTTCAGCATTCTGCCCGCCTCACAGTTGATACCGTCACGCGTATCTGCTCCGTCTCGGATCAGGGCGTAAACAGCCTTACGAAAAGCAGGTAGAGGTACTGCATCAACGATGTACGGGCCACCGGGCACCTGCAGCAGCACCATATTAGCATTCTCTTTCAGGTAGCGCCGTTGATCATCTTTGTGCTCCAGCTGGGCCAGGGGCATTTGGTACAGTTGCCGGGTGCCATCCTCAAATTCGAACTGCAGCACGGCCAGTACGCTGTCTTCCGTAACGCGAAAAACATCTTCTACCCGGCAGTTCTTCAAGGATTTACTCTTCTCCATAAACCAACGCTGGCGCGGCAGGAAATCCGGTAGTTTCTTCAACAGGGCGTAATTGAAACTAGGGTTGGAGAATCGACTCTTCAGACTTACTTCGTACTTCATTCTTGTACATCTATTTTCTTATCCACCGTAATAAAGGCATCTTTGTCGAGACTACCGATCGAAAATGCATATTACTATCTTTTCCCGGGGACCTTCTCTCTACAGCACAAGCCGGTTGGTGGAAGCGGGGCGAATGCGTGGCCACCAAACCAAGGTGATTGATCATGCCTGCTGCAGCCCCTCTTTGCATGGCGATAAAACGGCCCTACTGTTAAACGGTAAGCCCCTAAAGCTGCCGGAAGTAGCCATTCCCCGGATCGGCGCTAACATCACCAGTCGGGGAGCGGCCGTTATCCGACAGTTAGACACTCTCGGTATTCCCCATACCATGAATGTACAGGCACTCTTGCTGGCACGAGACAAAATGGCCAGCCTGCAGGTTCTGGCGGCGCATAACGTCCCTGTACCACGTACGGTCCTCTGTTTTTCGGTCCGGGAGGTGCGAACGGCCGCCTTACGCATGGAGAAATTCCCCATCGTCGTCAAACTACTGGAAAGTACACACGGTGTGGGCGTAGCCCTGGCCAGAAGCCTCTATGAACTGGAGAGAATAGCTGAAGGTTTTTTGCATTTGCAGGACCGGGTGATTTTGCAGGAGTACATCGAAGAAAGTGACGGGCGAGATATTCGTGCGCTCGTTGTCGGAAATCGGGTAGTTGCTGCCATGGAAAGAAAAGCGATGGAGGGAGAATTCCGCGCCAACATTCACCGGGGAGCTTCCGCTACGGCCGTTCAACTCTCCGAAGAAGATAAAGACCTTTGCCTACGTGCCGCAGCCGCCCTCGGGGTGGAAGTAGCCGGGGTTGATTTGATCCCCAGCAACAGAGGTCCGTTGTTAATGGAAATAAACGCAAGCCCTGGCCTGGAAGGCATAGAAACCGCCACGGAAGTGGATATTGCCGGAGCCATTATTGAATACGCCGTAAACAAGGCCCAACTATGAGTGAGATTCAGCCAATGACCATTGCTGACGGAGAATTTTATGCCGGTCAGTCCGGCACCGTAGAAGTCGTTGCCGGGCAGTTGCCCAGTGGCAATTCTGTACAGATTACGGCGCATGTATTTCGGGCTTATGAGCCCGGGCCAACGGTTCTGTTTCTAGCCGGGGTACACGGTGACGAAATTAACGGTGTAGAGATTGTACGGAGATGCCTGCGACAAGGGATCTTTGAAAAAGTTACTTCCGGCAACGTGATTGCCATTCCGCTGCTGAATATTTATGGCTTCAACAACTTCAGCCGGGATGTTCCTGACGGGAAGGACGTCAACCGTAGCTTCCCCGGCACCCAGTCCGGCTCCCTGGCCAGCCGTATTGCCAATGGTCTGAGCAAAAACATTCTTCCGCACGTAGATCTAGCGGTTGACTTCCATACCGGTGGCCGGGGGACGTATAACTTCCCTCAGATAAGATACAACAGCGAAGATCAACGCGCTGCTGAAGCCGCCGAAGCTTTCGCCCCGCCGCTGATCATGGCTAACCGGGCTCCGGCAAAATCCTTACGCCGAACGGCTCTCAAGAATCTTGACCTTCCCGTACTCACCTTTGAGGGCGGAGAAAATCATCGCTACGATGCGCTAAGCATCGATACGGGTGTAGCTGGCATTCAACGTCTACTGCAATCGAAAGGTATGCTAGCGAAAGCACCGGAAAAATCCGCCAAGCCCCCTACCCTCGTCAATCAAAGCACCTGGCTCAGAGCCGGTCGTGCAGGATTATTTCAATGGACAAAAAAAAGTGGCTTCCCCGTCCGAAAAGGAGAGCCCGTAGGCTTTATCTCTGACCCTCAGGGGATGAAGGCAGATAAACGCATCCTTTCCCCCAGAGACGGATTCATTATCGGTCATGGGAATGCAGCCGTAGTGAGCCAGGGGGATGCGCTGTTTCATATTGGGTGGAAGTAGTCAGGTTACAGGTTGCAAGTTGCAGGAGTTGCAAGTTGTAACCCGCAGCCCACACCTTGCACCTTGCAACCTGCACCTTGCTCCCTGCACCTTGCAACCTTCCACCTTGTATAACAAAAAACAATTTCTTACCTTTGCGCTCCATTTTAAAAACTTGGTGCCATGCCTAAGATGAAAACGCACAGTAGTGCAAAGAAGCGTTTTAAGATTACCGCCAGCGGTAAGGTGAAGCGTTTCCAGGCTTACACTTCGCACATGATGCGCAACAAGTCCAACAAAGCTAAGCTCCGTCTTCGTGACGGTGCGATGGTTTCTGTTGCTGACGAGAAGCGGATCAAGCGCCTTTTGTGTAAGTAAACTGGAGAAAATTCTCCCCAAGAAATTCCCACGCGAGGAATCTCTATTTTCCACGAGAGTACGGGCCTAAAGAACCACACGGTCTCCGTACTGTACAAAAACAGAGCTATATGCCACGTTCAGTAAATGCGGTTGCAAGCCGCGCGCGCCGCAAGCGCATCCTTAAAGCCGCCAAAGGATACTTTGGTGCACGTTCTAAAGTCTACACCGTAGCCAAGAACGCCGTTGAAAAAGGTCTGCAGTATGCTTACCGGGATCGTCGTAACAAGAAGCGTGCTTTCCGCCGCCTCTGGATCGCCCGTATCAACGCAGCTGCCCGTCAGAACGGCACCACTTACAGCCGTCTTATGCACGGTCTCAGCGCCGCAGGCGTTGGTCTTAACCGTAAGGTCCTTGCTGATCTTGCGATGAACCACCCGGAAGCTTTCAAGGCTGTTATCGACAGCGTGAAGAAGTAAATACGGAGGTAATCCCACAAACAAGAAAAGCCCCGCTATTCCTTAATTGGAATAGCGGGGCTTCTTTTTTGGGAAAGACCTCGAACCCTCATCGTACCACCCGCACGGTCTCCAACAATTTTCCATCACTGGAGGCAAGCCGTAAGAAATACAACCCAGCTATCAATTCTTCCGTTTTAACCTGCACACCAACGCCGCTCTTTCTGGTTAGTATGGGAATCAGCCGACCCGTCGCATCAAACAGTTCAAGTCCAACATTTTCACCAAAAGAAGTCGTGACAAGGACCGTAAAGCCATCACTAGTTATGGGATTAGGAAATACAGAAACCTGAGACAATTGCCCGGTAAAGGCGACTACTTCTACAGGTGAGTAAGTAATGGCTCCATCGAAGTCTGTCTGACGAATCCGGTAGTAATTACCCCCCGTAAGTGGAGCCAGGTCCTGATGGCCATAACTATCGCTTATGTGCGGCGTTTGCTCACCAATAACAATCCAGTTCTGGCCGTTGGACGAACGCTCTATATGGAAGCCAGCGTTGTCCGGCTCATGGGTAGTTACCCACTGCAAATCAACATACTTTGCTCCTGTACTTCGGCCACCTCCAGCCACTACTTCCGCGTCGAAAGAGCGCCACTCAACGGGCAATACGCATTCACTAGCATCAAAACTAAGCCCCGCAGCAGTGCCAGAAAATTGTACACAATCGTCGGAAGCATCGCCGGGCGTTCCATTATCCGAAGGAGTTATTACCCGGAAATTAAAATCCCCAGAAAAGGTCTGGAAATTCACTGTATCAGCCACCGTGAAGGTGTAAGTTGCACTGGTTGCTCCAGGAATATCAATCCATCCAATAGATGGCGTGTCTCTCAAATACTGCCATTGGTAAGAGGTAATAGACCCCTCGCCTGCAGCCCCCGTGAAATTACCCAGGGATAAGGTGAGCTCAGTTGTCGCAGGTTCGGTATCGCAAAGCGTCACAAATGTCTCCCCGTTAATCAAGGTCGTGTAGCCTAACTCCGTAGAAAAATCACATCGCTGTGCAAGAAGTGAACCAGTGCAACAGAAGATCGTCAACACCGTCGATAGAAAAATTAGTTTACTCGAGCGTAAAAGTGAATACATAAAGTCGTTCTTCTTTTGAAGTAGAAAACATCCAATAAGGACATCCACGACAATGTAATGTTAAAACACGCTTTTTTCAGACTTTACACTCGAATGTTCTAAATAACATAGTTTTAATTGCTGTAACAGGCTAATTAAAAATTTCTTCGGCGATATCTGCTACTGCGGTTCTTAACCTTGCACCTGCGCCCCGCCATCAAATAACATTCAGAACGGGGTAAAGACAATGACG
>CALIGP010000293.1 GCA_938021455.1 uncultured Lewinella sp.
AAAGCCAATTTCTTGGGGTAACCCCGGATACTGTATTTCTTTTCCGCTCCGGAATTATCACCTGCATAAAGGTTGGTCCAGGGGATGCTGTCCGTCTGTGAAGTATTCTCCCATTTCACCTTAGAGTCATCAACATTGATAGCGATGATTTCGACACCCTTTGACCGCAAAGTAGCGTAGTCCTTTTTCATTTGCTGATTAAATCTTCGGCAGGGTTGACACTCCGTAAACCAGAAATAAAGCATCGCGTAGTCGTGCCCGCTAACCTTCTCTGATAGCTTACCGCTCCAATCATTCGCAGCGTACAAATCAAGTTCCTGGAAAGGTTGTGGCTGTACGGCCTCGTGTAAATGTGAGACGACTTCGCGCATGGCACTGTACACTTTAGGGTTAATAAAGGAGGAATCCAGTTTTGCGAAATAGCTGGTGATTTTTTCCTTTTGCCCTGTCGTTAGCAGTTTCCTATTGTAAAGCCCTTTACCGTTAAGTTTACTAAGCAACACATCGTCCAAAACAACAGCGTTAGCTCCGTGCTCACCAGATAAAAACTGCTGATCCATAAGACGAAAAACTCTTTCTCTGGCGGCTGGGTAGACATGTCTAATCATACTATCATATCTAATACTGTCTCCAAACACCCAGGAACCATCACCTATTGCGTTTTCGTAATCGACAATAAAGGATATCAAGTTGAGGTTATTTTCTCCTTGCTCGAAGCCAAGCGCGGAAAATTTGGACCGGCCCTCATAGTCTTCAACCTTAAGATTGAGCGTGGTAATACCCGGCTCCAGAATAGCCATGTTTACGGAGTACTCTCCAGCCAAATTCACGATATCTTCCTCAAATCGCAACGTCCCCTTTTGCAGGTACTTTGACTTACCCTCAAATCGGTACTTCCCTTCTCTAACCGTGGCCGTCAATCTGTCGTCCGTTGTTCCATCTGCGGGGATAAGAGCCAGTACTTTGCCCTCTGCATTTTCTATGCTGCCTTCTAGAACGAAATCGAAGGACTCTTCCGTTTCTATGGGCGGTTCAGAGCTTCCACAACTCATCAAGAGTAGTAGGGTGAGAATACTTAACAGGGTTTTCATTGGTGTGGGGTTTTAAATCGCAACTAATGTAGTTAAATTCCAGCTATTAGGGAGAGCTTGTCTAAGTATGAATGACAAATTGCAGGTTTGGGGTTGTACGCTTCCCCTAAGCTACAACCGTGTTAAAATAGAAATTCTGATTATTTTGATCTACCCCCCAAACCCCAACCACCTGAACTAGAAAATCCTGCCCTTAAGAGCCCTACCAACGCCTCCACTTCCTCCTTCGCATTAAACCCATGCAAACAAATCCGCAACCGCTCCTCCCCCACCGCTACCGTCGGGGAGCGGATGCCTTTGACGAGTAGGCCTGCCTCCCGGCAGGCGGCCTCCGCCGCCATCACCCGATCGTTGCCGGGTAGGTGGAGGATTTGGATGGGGCCTTCAGCATTCATTAGGGCAGCAGACAAACCCGCCGCCGCCATCCCTTCCCGGAACTGTTGAATGCGTTGACGCAGTAAAACGATCCGCTCGCCGTGCAGCGCCGCCATCCGCTCGTAGGCCAGGGCAATGCCTTCCCACTGGGCGGGCGCCGGACCGGTGGTGTAGATGAAGGGGCGGCAAGTATTAACGAGGTACTCCCGTAGGGCGGCGGAGCCCAGAACCGCAGCGCCGTGCGCGCCGAAGGCCTTCCCATAGGTGATCACGGTAGCGAAGACCTGTTCTTGCAGGCCCAACTCCGCCACCAGCCCGGCACCGCCTTCGCCTTCGATACCGCCCGAGTGGGCTTCATCAACGATCAGGTGCGCGCTATGCTGCTGGCAAAGAGCCGCCATTTCTGCCAGTGGAGCCAGGTCGCCGTCCATGCTGAACCGTCCTTCGGTGAGGACGAACAGCTGGCCGTCGGGGCGACCACCATTCGCTAGTAACTCCGACAAGGCCTCCAGGTCATTGTGCGGAAAGCGGATGGCTTTCGCCATCCCCAGCCGGAGGCCATCGCGGCAGCTGGCGTGGATGAGCTCGTCGTAGAGAATCGTGTCGGTGCGCTTTAGCAGGGCGGAGAGTAAGCCGAGATTGGCCGTATAGCCCGAATTAAACACCAGCGCGGCGGGATTGCCATGGTAACGGGCGATCATTTGCTCGATGGCGTGGTATTGGTCCGTGTCTCCGGAGATGGAACGGGAGCCGGTGGCGCCGGTTATGCGCCCGTTGAAAGCACCGGCTGGAAGCCGGGGCTGCGTTACGAAGCTCTGCGAGCTCAACTTCCCTTGCACCTGCGTCCGCGCCAGCCCCAAATAATCATTCGACAAGAAGTCTACCCCATCGACCGAGCCCGCCAGCTCGCGATAATTGCCTGCTGCCCGGATACGGTCCAATCTATTATCCAAAAACCCGTCCATTACCGGCATTTTTATTCGAAGCCCTAAAAGCGCGAAGCGCGTCTACCAGAAAAAGAGCGCAGCGACTTTTTCGCCTACAAGCTGCGCAGCAGCGTCTACGTAGTGAAAGCGCAACGCGCCTTTCGCTACCAATCTGTCATTTCGGCAAACAACTGCCACAACTGCTCAATCTCCGGAATCGGCGCTACGATTTTCACGGCTTCCTTCGTTACCGGGTGCTGAAAAGCTAATTCGCGACTGTGGAGATTGATGTTCCCGTCGGCGTTTCGCAGGTTGGAACCGTACTTAAGATCGCCGCGAATGGGCGTTTTTAGTTGGTCCGCCAGCTGCACGCGAATCTGGTGCGGGCGGCCGGTTTCCGGCTTCACTTCCAGCAAGACGTTCGCGCCAACGCGGCCCAGCAGGCGATACTTCAGCTTCGCCATTTTAGCGCCTTTGTGGCGGTTAGAATCGGCCTTCGGCAAGATCTTGCTTCGGTTTTTCGTCGTGTCTTTAAAGATGTATCCGCTCAGTTTCCCCTCGATCGGATCGGGCTGATCGGTCGTGATGGCCCAGTAGACCTTATTCACTTTGCGGTCGCGAAACTGTTCGTTCATCCGCGTCAGGGCCTTACTCGTACGGGCGAAAAGGATGACACCGCTTACCGGCCGGTCGAGGCGGTGGATAGAGCCCAAAAAGACCTCGCCCGGCTTATCGTAGCGGTGTTTGATGTAGGCTTTGACCCAGTCCATTACGGTCCGGTCGCCGGTTTTATCGCTCTGGCTCAAAACGCCCGCAGGCTTATTGACGGCGATGAGGTGATTGTCTTCGAAGAGGACCTGGAGGTGCATGGCGGGTGGATATGCGATATGTGATTGGCGATATGTGATATTCGATTGGCTACCGCACGAGATAGCGCAAAGGTCGCAATTTAAAAACTATGCCTTCCGTCATTGGTTTAAATCGCATATCGAATATCCCATATCAAATATCGCATGTGCGTCTTTCCCTCGGCTACAGCCCCTGCCCCAACGACACCTTCATTTTTGACGCGCTGGTACACGGCCGTATTGATACGGAAGGATTAGCATTTGACGTCCGGCTGGGCGATGTAGAGGAACTCAACCAGCTGGCGGTAGCCGGCACGCTGGATGTAACCAAACTGAGCTACCACGCTTTCGGCTATTTGACGGAGACCTATGCCTTGCTGAATGCAGGCAGTGCGCTGGGGCGGGGCGTTGGGCCGCTTCTCGTAACGGCTGATGCTGATTTGGTACTTCGGCAAGCTCAGCAGGGGCCGCGGACGCTGGTGCAGGGGGAAGTTGAAGGAGCAGAGGAGCACCTCCCCGTCGCCATCCCCGGCAAGCTGACCACCGCCAACTACCTACTGGGGCTGGCTTACCCGGAGTTGACGAACAAAACCGAGGTACTTTTCTCCGACATCGAATCCCGCCTGCTCTCCGGCGAGTTTGCCGCCGGATTATTGATCCACGAGAACCGCTTCACCTACCACGAGCGCGGCCTGCATAAGATCGCCGACCTCGGCGAGTTCTGGGAAGGAAGCACCGGCCACCCCATCCCGCTCGGCGGCATCGTGATCAAACGCTCCCTGCCTGAGGAGGTGCAGCAGACTTTCGATCGGGTGCTCGCCCGCTCCGTCCGCTATGCCTTCGAGCATCCCGCTGCTTCGGCGGACTACGTCGCCGCCAACGCCCAGGAAATGGACCCCGAGGTGATGCGGCAGCACATCGCCCTTTACGTCAACGACTATTCACTCGATCTCGGGCCGGAGGGCCGGGGGGCAGTCCGGGCCTTCCTGGCCCAAGGGCGCGAGCGTGGGGTAATTCCTGGTGGTACGGAGGTCCTTGTACCGCCGACTTCAGTCGGCGGATGAGCCACCCCTAATAAATAAGTTTGCATCTTCTCCTTATGCGCCTTCTCCCTGTTTTCATCCTCTTTGTTTTCTTTTCCTGTCATTCCGGCCCGGAATTAAACGGACACTGGCACTTAGTCCATGACCGAGACTACGAGATCGAATCCACGATCGACTTTCTTGACGATAGCACTTTCCTCTATCAAAGCCACCCTCCTTACTATGGCGGATGGGGCGGCTATATCGACCGACAGGCTCAAACGATGTACTGGGGCGGAGAGTGTATGATGGGAAACTGGCGATATGAATTAAGCCAAGACAACCACTGGAATGTCTATTCGCTAAAAGATGAAAATGGCTTGGTTGGCACTTTAATTCCCCACCCCGAGTGCAGCGGCATTGACGACCTATTTCTAGATTCCAAGATGGACATTCAGCTTCCCGTTTTAGCAGGCTCAACTCCAGACATTGGAGAAGCATCACTGACCTCTTACCTCTACGTTGGGCCAGTCAAGCCAAAATACCAGGAGGTCTATCCCGCAGAATGGTCTATTTCACTTGGCGATAAAATTGTCAAGCCTGACGATCAATTTGATCTCACTTTATTCGATGAACAACATCGGGTGAAATTACCTGAACGAAAAAGGGGCTGCACTAAAAAGCTGGTATTTCTGGATAGGAATGCGCCAGTTTCAGCCTTAGAACCCTTGGTTCGTCATTACTGCCAGGCAGGGCGTGATGAGCTATATTTCGCTGGAGTTTCGGGGAGGGGGAAAGACGCTCATCTTGTTTATGAGGCTAGGTCTCTTACGGTTTTAGAAAAGGAGTTAGCGGCAAAGTTTCAAGACTGAACGGCGCAACGCGCCGTCCCCCAATCATTACCCCACGCTAAGGATGTTCAACTCCTAAGGAGTCTGTAAGAAACTAACTTATCTTCTTCGGTAAGCTTTTTGTTCCATTTGCAATACCTTAGCAAAACGAACCCCGACGATGAAGATTCGCACCGAAGCCGACAGACAGGCACTAGACTTACGCATTCAGACTGAACTCGGCGTAGCTATCGGTAAAT
>CALIGP010000294.1 GCA_938021455.1 uncultured Lewinella sp.
ACAAAGGCCTGCAGCAGCACTAACCGTTTGCCTGCGTCCGGGCGTGGGCGTTTGCCCCGCGCTTTATTCGTTCGTTTGTTGGGGTTGAAATCCAGCCCGAGCAAATCTTTCTCCAGCTCCAGCAACTCCCGCATCAATAGCGGTTCTAAAGAAATACTTCCTGGCTCGAAGGCGTAAATTTTGTCCATCTCCGCCACCACCACAGCCCGGCTATTTTGCGCACGCAGCACGTGCAGCATCGCCCGTTCATGGTCATTAGCGCAGAGATTGCTGGCGGCGCGCCACTCTTCGTCGGTCCGGATTTTGAAACTGCGGTAGGCGGTCTCCCGCTTGCTCGGGCAGCGTTCGAAGATGCGGCTGTAGAGGTAGGCAGATTGCGGGTAATCCCCCAGGGCTTGCAGGGCACCGGCGCGGTGGCCTTCGATCCAGTCGTAGATGATACTCGGGTTGGCATCAATCTTGGGCATCAGATAATCATAGAGTTCCAGCACATATTCGTGCTCTTTCAGGTAGTGGGCCAGGCGCACGATCTGGTAAGCGTAGCGCAGGCGTACGTAATGACTCTCGGTGGCTTTAAAGCGATCCAGACCCTCGTTGATCAGTCGTTCCATCTCCACCCTTCTCCGCTCGGGCGGCGGCAGGGTTGATTCCGTAGGCACCGTCACGTTGGGCTCACAGCGTTTGGCGAAGAGCAGGTATTCCACCACTTCTTCACAGCGGTAACTGAGCAGGTGACTGGCGAAGGTATTCGTCCGGAAACCCGATGGCAAGTCAGCTGTTTTAGCATCCTTTTTCCCGATCAGAGCTAGCAGACGTTGCAGCCCATTTGTTGTGTTACCATAGATGATGGCGTTGAGATGTCCGGGTTGCACGCCTTCGCAATACCGCTCATACCACTCCATGATATTGTCGTCATAGCTGACCTCTCCCCTCTTGTTCGCAACCTCCGGGTAATACTGCCGAAAGGCATCGTAAAAAGGCGACAGCCGGCTATCGTATTCCACCACGGCGGGGTTTAGAAAGCGATAACCGTAGAAGGCCGGGCCGGGCATACATTCTGCGGGCAGCAGCGCGGGCAAGAGGAATAGGAGCAGAAAAAAAGGACGCTTCAGTACCATAGGCTGGCAAGATACGGCGGAGGCTGTGATTTGGAGGGCGACGGTGCGCAGGTGCCATGTACCCTTAGTGCGCCAATGGCGCAGTCCCGGAGGGGAAGGGTTCAGGAGCCGGGGGAGTTGGATTTTTAGGATTCGAAAATAGGATTCTTAGGAAGTGGAGCACCTTGCCCTAAATCAAATATCACATATCGAGTATCGCATATCGCATATCCCTCCCTTATCTTCCCCCCATGGAACCCTTCTTCACCAACGATGCCATCGTCTTCGGCCTGCTCATGATTGTGCTGGCCGTGATCTTCACGACCTCCAACAGTGAGCACCCTTTCTGGAAACGATTTTACACCTACGTGCCTACGCTGCTGCTGTGTTACTTCGTGCCTGCACTGCTGCACTGGCCACTGGGCTTGATCGCCTACGACTGGTACCAGCCCGCGCTGGCGGGCGAAATTGGCCTGGCGTCTCTCAACGGTATGAGCTTCGGCGAAATCAATCAATACATCGAAGCGCAGGGGTTGAGTATTGCCGACTACAGCTCCTTCAAGGGCCACAGCAATCTCTACTTTATGGCCAGTCGCTACCTGCTGCCGGCCAGTTTGATCCTGCTCTGTCTCAACATCGACCTGAAGGGCATCTGGAACCTCGGCTACCGGGCCATCGTCATGTTTCTGGCGGCAACTTTCAGTATCGTCATTGGTGGCCCCATCGCGCTGCTCATCATCACCTATCTCTTCCCGAACCTCATCGGGCTGAACCCGGACGAGCTCTGGCGCGGCCTTTCCACCATCGCCGGCAGCTGGATCGGCGGCGGCGCCAACCAGGCCGCCATGAAGGAAATCTTCGAGGTGCCGACCGGCATCTTCGGACAGATGATCATCGTCGATGTACTCGTCGCCAACATCTGGCTAGGCTTCCTGCTCTTCGGCGCGGGCCGGGCCGACAAAATCGACCGACTCCTCAAAGCCGACAACTCCGCCATCACCGACCTCAAAGAAAAAGTGGAGGCCTACGCCGCTTCCGTCAAGCGGGAGCCCACCAGCCTGTCTACCTTCCAGATGATTGGTGTGGCCTTCGGCGGCGTGGCACTGGCGCACTGGGGGGCAGATTTCCTCGCCCCCTTCTTCAGTCAGTTCTCTGAGACCCTCGAAGCCTGGCGACTCACCACCCTCAAGAGCGGTTTCTTCTGGCTCGTAGTTATCGCTACCACGGTTGGTTTTCTCTTCAGCTTCACCCCCATCCGGAAGCTGGAAGGCGTAGGCGCCAGCCGCTGGGGCTCGGTCTGCATCTACATCCTCGTGGCCACCATCGGTATGCAGATGAACATCGGAGACATCTTCTCCAACCTCGGCCTCTTCGCCATCGGCCTCATCTGGATGATTATTCACGTGACCATCCTCCTCTTCGTCGCCTGGCTCATCAAAGCGCCCTTCTTTTACGTCGCCGTGGGTAGTCAGGCTAATGTGGGTGGCGCGGCCTCCGCGCCAGTAGTGGCTTCCGCCTTCAGCCCATCTCTGGCGCCCGTAGGCGCCATCATGGCCGTCATCGGCTATGCGCTGGGTACCTACGGAGCACTGGTTTGTGCTTATTTGATGGAGGTGGCTAGTTAGATGCGGTGAAGGCTTGTTATTAAGCAAGTACAAGGTGCTTCCTCCATTTTTTTGAACGTGGCAAAAATAGTTTCATGCTTAGGTTAGGCTCCACACTAGTATTAGTAATCATGGCTAAAATGGTGGCAGCATGTATGTGCTTCCCCGTAAATGAGGTTGAGGAATTTAAAAGGAGTGATTATGTAGGCAAAGTTTTCGTCTTATTTAAGTCCGTATCGACAACGGAAGAAGACAGGGTCATTCATTACGTACTCCCCGTAGAAGAATACAAAAAACCGATCAAAACGGTGTTTAAAGTAGTAAGCAATATCAATAGCTCATGTACTTTTGAAATGGACAGTAATGCTTTATGGATATTGAATGCCTCCTATAGAAGTGGAAAATTATGGACGGGCCAATGCACAGGCACTGTAAGAGTTCAGCCACCAAAATTGAAAGTATCTAACTATTCAGACTTTGTGAAGTACCACAATCAAAAGGTTAGGGAGAAAGTTGAAATGCTTGAAGTCATTATGAAAGGCAAGTTATTTGACTCTTCAAATTCGTTATTTTATACGTCCGTAAAAAATAGAGATCTTCAAGCTGTCCATGTCTCTAAAAATGATCTTATGGACGACTACCAAACGGTGCTGATTAGCGCCAAGTGCAGTTCCAACCTTATAATCAGAGATCATGAAGTTATCAAAGAAAGTAAGTTTTCAGAAATCAATAAGGAAGCGATAAATGTCCTAGGCAGAAAGTGTAACCCGATTGAGGGAGTTGTACTTGAGCCTGATAAAATTTACAACTTATACTATCAATTAACATACCTAAGGGAAGACAGTTTGTATACACTCTTTCAGGCAAAATTCAGGTGATAGATTTGTGCTACAGCCACCAACTCGTCCCAATATTACTCGCAACTTAAAAACTGCCCATCTTGTTCTCGCGAAGTAGAAGATAAAACAGGCCAACATGCTAATTGAATCACCACTTTCCAATGTTCAGCTAGAGCTGTTGAGGATGTTCAGTCATAATCTTAATGATGATGACCTAACCTCTCTTAAGCGAATCTTAGCAAACTTTTTTGCTGAGAGGGCCAGTGATGAGATGGGCAAGCTTTGGGACGAGAACGGGTGGTCTGATGAAACTATGGATAAATGGCTTGAAAGCTGATTTAAGCTACTTGTGTATTTTAACAACCGTTATTAACACGACACCAAAAGTGGACTTATGCAAAGCTAATCCATTGAGAGAACTTCTTGATGCTATAGTAATCAAACGGCCGTTAGACT
The DNA here is from genome assembly GCA_938021455.1 of uncultured Lewinella sp. Classification (GTDB taxonomy): domain Bacteria; phylum Bacteroidota; class Bacteroidia; order Chitinophagales; family Saprospiraceae; genus Neolewinella. The sequence continues at coordinate 3,997 of CALIGP010000294.1, forward strand.
CCTCTGCAATTGAAATTCAGAATATGTTGAATTGTTTCAAGTATGTGAAAATTGATGGTGTTAGTCAGATAACGGACGCTGAGATTGATGAATTGGCCAAAAATGCTAAAACTAGCTGGTGGGAAAAGAACAAAGAGGGGTTCTCAGGCAAAGAAGAAATTGAAGGCTAATAGCAATAAAAAACATTCATTTTAGACACCAAAAAAACGACTCTAAACCTTGTGCTTTGAACTTCAAATTATCGCTACTCTTCTGGTTATCCTTATTAACCATTTCGTGCCAAAGCCCTGGTGACAATAACTATTTATCAGACCGTAATGAAGGAATCTTCTGCACCAACACTTCCTGTCAAGGAAGCTATCTCGGCCCCGAATTCATCAACGGATCCGATGTCGCCCACCAGTTCTCCAATAAAATGTCTGCTGCTGTAGGAGATAAACTGAAGGAACTCTACGACAAGGAGCAATACTCCAAGGTTGATTTTTCGGCCATCACGATGTCAACCGAAGGAATGGGTAGTGGAGAGGTAACCTATTACTTAAAGATTCCCTTCCTTCGCGTCAACTCAAAATGCGAAGCGTACACTTCCTTTGATCATGTAGGCGGCTGGAACCACGCACCTGAGTTACAAAAGCGTAAAAAGCAGCTGGCGCCCGCCTTAATGACAGGAGACGAACTCGACATCAGTGACCTCAAAAGGACCAAAGAAAATCTTCAGGAGTATTGGATTCAGTGGAGGAATAAGGAAAAATCCAAGCCGTGCAGCAAATAATCAGGATTTTCCCTTCGTTCGAGAATTCTACCATCATGAGAAAAATCCTCCTCCTCTTACTCTTTCCTTTTCTGTCCTGTGTCGAAGATTACAACGGCGCTGTTGTCACGGGTGAAAGACTCTTCGTCGTAGCTGAAACCCCTGTTTTCGAAAGCCCCCTGGACCTCGCCGCAGACCCTTCCATCCTAAAATCCGGCGACACTCTCTTCCTTTACTACTCTGCGGAAGGAGGAATCGGTGTGGCTTATTCTCTCAATGACGGTGAGACCTGGAACATGCCCGACAACAACGCTGCATCCGACTACCTAGCACTTGCCCGACAGCCCGATAATTGGGACAACACCCTGGAAACCGTCGAGGTTTTATGGGTAAACGGTACCTACCAAATGTATTATACCGGCTACCGCGAAGGGGAAAGTGACAACGAACACGTAGAAAATTATGAGATCGGCCTGGCCGAATCTTCCGATGGGTTCAATTTTGTAAGACATCCGCAGAGTGTCGACGAAGCCATCCTGAAACGGAACCGTTCTGACGACAACGCGCTGGACCGCCACGCCATGACCAGCCCTGGAATCGTGTTCGCCGATGGAGTTTACCACATGATCTATGCAGGGTGGAACGTGGCCAATGATTGGACTGGCCCCAACGCGGGTATCCGGATCCTCGGTGCAACCTCTACCGATGGGGTAGAATGGAACAAGGTCGCAGAGCCCATCATCCTGCCTGCGGAGGTGACTTATAGCCCGGACATCAACGAGGCTAGCTTGCTGAAAGCCGACGACGGTACCTGGTACATTCCGTTTTCTACTGACCGGAGCATTGGCATTGCGCGGTCTTCAACCTTTGCGGGTGCTTACGAGGTTTACCCCCGGGCCATCGTCTCCCCCAATAGCAACTGGGCCAGCGAGGTAACTGCGCCGGATGCCATCATTACAGACGGAAAAATGCGCATCTGGTACCACGGCGTAAAGGAACCTGAATTCTGGCCCTGGGTGATCGGGTATTCGGAAGCTGATTACCCACTGGAATGGAATTAAACCGTTCCTTCTCGCCACAAATCCTCCGCCTAGCCATCCACAATATCCTCAGCAACCTATCGGTCCCGCTGCTGTCGAGCTACGATACGGCGCTGATGGGGAGCCTTAGCGGCGGGCACATCGCGGCGGTTGGTCTGGGCAGTATGGCCCTCAATTTCGTGTACTGGAACTTCGGTTTCCTGCGG
>CALIGP010000295.1 GCA_938021455.1 uncultured Lewinella sp.
TCGTCCCACATCTGGTCTTTCTGGTGTAGGTATTCTACGGTTCCACCGATGCGAAGACGACCGTCAGATTCTTCCACGTAACCGTCCTGGGCGTTGAATTTTTCACCGAGGGTGAGTACGCTGCGATATTTGTCCTGTAAGCTCATTGATGAGTTTTTTGGTTGAGTAGTAAAGGGTGTAGTTCACACCCATTGGGTTTAACAAGCTGTAAGGTAAATATGTTGGGTGGCAAAACGGGTGTTTTGACATATTTAATGGAGCGTCAACTATTGTAGATTAATCGTTTCTTCTACTTCCCAGTTGGGTCTTAGGGCTTCTATATCGAAACGTTGGATGACCTCTGGCTGTCGACCAAGTAAGAAGTCTCCCGTGTCGTACCGTCCGTTCCGGTTGGTGTCGGAAATAATCTCTATGCGATAAGTCGCTGGTTTTAGCGAGGGATAGACAACGTCAAAAACGGAGGTGCCCGCTATCTTTCGTTGACTCCCGGTTACGGGGTCTTCCTTGTCGAGCAGTTGTAAAAGGTAAGCATTGGTCGAGTCCAGACCCGCTACCTTAAGCGTCAGACGGCCATACTTTTCCGGAGAGTTTCTAGTGTATTGATGGCGTAGGGTGTCAGCGTTAACTACTTCATTTATATTACTTACTGCTCCGGGCAACAGAGTGATCGCAAAGCGTTCATTCGCAAGCCCGGCGTGATTAATGGTAAGCTTGCCGGGGTAAAGAGAGTCCAGCGTGTAGGTAAGGGGCAGACGGTTGGGGAAAGTGTCTTTTAGCAGGGAAATTCTACTGGTATCCACCGTCAGGATGGGCTGACTAAAGGTGAAGGTGATTCCCGCCACAGGATTCATATTTCCGCTTGGACCTCTCTCCAATGTGGGGGCTGGTGCTGGCGGGTTGGTGTTGGCGGTGAAAACGATGGTGTCCTCCATAATCGTGTCTCTGCCAGCAAAAATGGTGTCCTCTTGCGGGGTAGTGTAGAAGAGTTTGATGCTGTCATTGTGATTGCGGCGGAGATAGTTTCCGTCCAACTCCAGGTCAATGCCGTCGGCTGGCTGATTCATCGTCAGCCTGATCAGGCCGTAGGCGGAGGTATCAGTTTTATTGATTCGGACCGGCTTTTGTAGTGCCGAAAGTCGGATAGTACCCACTTCGTTGGTGCCATCAGCGATCGTGATGATGGTGTCAATGAAGCCAACGGACTGAGGCTGAGAATAGCCCTCGAGATCAAAGTAGTAGTTGGTGGCCGAAGGGTTTCGCAGTAAGGCCATGGCTCGGTATTGACCCGGGCGGATGTTGAAAACGGTGAACTTTCCTTCTTCGTCCGTCTGCGCAAAATAAGTAGGGTTTTCTGTTGTAGTAGCAGTATCCGCCAAATTACTGAAGAGAGTGAAAGTAGCACTCTCCACTGGCTCTCCGCTATAGTCTTCTACCAGGGTGCCGCTCACCATAGCGGAGTCTAGAATCGGGCCGGTGGCAAAGACGAAGCGAAGGTTCTCCGTTGGGTTGCCTTCGTTCAAGTCCTTGATGGCAGAGCCAACGTTAACAACGTAGGTAACACTATCGAGTAGCGTAAGCCCGGTAAGCGGGATGATAAGACTTCGGCGGCGTAGCTTTGGGACATTGTCTTCGCCCAGCTCCAAAGGAGGAGAAATGATGATCTGCTGTTTTGGGTCCAGCTCTACCCATTCATCGAAGGTGAGGATGATCTCTTCCGGGCGGAAATTAGTCTGAAAATTAGCCGTTGTCTCCTCTGGGATGAGTACGGGGCCCAGCGTATCCCGCGGCCCACCGGATGGAGAAGTCGGCGTAGCACAATGCTGTAGTGTAAGCCATTGGGCCAGGAACAGCAGGACGAACAACAAGATGGAAGACAAGGAGAGCTTCATTCGGGGAGCTTAGCTAGCAGGAGTTAGGACTGTATTGATACGACGCAGGGGAGTGTCGTGGTATTTGTGGAGGCAAAGGTTGTGAAATTATTGGGAATGATTAGCTGCTCCCTTCAATCGCTCCGCTATTTGGGGGTGAACAAACATCGGTAAGGACGCAAAAAAACGATCAGCGAATAGTATTCAGAGCCGTTAGGTCTGAATGCTACTCGCTGATCGCCGTTGATAAAACAACGCTGCCTGCCTTACGGAGTAACGACGACGTTACTTCCTACTATCCGAACGGAGCGAACTGCATCCCACCGGTAGCCGGCAGCAGCAGCTCCCTGCTTGATGGCCCTTGCGATGGCTGCTTTCTGGCCATCCATCTGACGGCTTAGTGCCTGGCGGACGGTTGGTTCGAGTTGTCGCTGTACGAGCCCCTCGAATAGTTCGCCGAAAACCTTACCGTCTACCTGACCGTGAAATTTAACCTCGTCAACTTCAAAGGTGAAGCTGTCTCCATAAGGCACGAGGCGGAGGTATATCTTCCAACGATTGTTCTGGAAGTTGAAGTCGAGCGCACCATTGTCTTCCCTGAATTTGGCACAGTTGGAGCACATGCCCTTGATCTCTGCGCCATCCTCTTCGAAGGTAGCGTGGATGATGAACCGATTAGCCTCAAAGTTGGCAGAGAAGCTCCTGGAGCGAATATCGTTGACAAAGTGCATTTTGTCGCGAAGGCCGTGTACGTATTCCGGTACGTCAAAAGTAGAAGTCTCTCCCATGAACTGAATGGTGGAAGCATTTGCGCGATACCAGTTGATTCGTCCCTGGGAATCTCGGTAGCGAGGGCCAAAATTATTTAGTTTTACCTGTAAGGTGCTCAGAACAAGGTTGCCGAGCGCTTCCATCTTTGCTTTCGGGATCAAAACTTGATTACTGGCGGGTTGGGTAGGGGAGGAACCACCAGGCCTGCCGCTGGTGGTGGGGATAAACTTCCACTTTTGCGCAGCACTACGGTTAGCTCCGACACACCAGACTACACTATTCGGGGCCGCGTTAGCTTTGTATACGTCAATGGCCAGGCTTTCATTGGTTTTGGGGTGGATGTAGTAAGCACCGTCACCGCTTGGTTTAACGCGAAATTTTTGAGCATCGCTAGGGTTGCGATTGAACAACCAAAGGCGGGCGCCAGCCGCCTTACTGGCCTGGGCCACGTCGAGATACATTCCCCCACCGTTTTTGAAGTAGTAGTAACCGCCGCCAGCGTCTTCGAGCGTCCAGCGGCTGGCCTGGTCCGTTGGGGTTGTTTGGTTAGTGGTAACGTACGTTTTACGGGCCGTCTGCTTGTCAACGGCAGACAAGTAGAAGTGTACGTCCAGCGAGCTGCGCAGGTGATAAACCTGGCCGGTTCGTACTTGGGCTTCGGCGGAGAAGCTGGCGAAGAAGGCGAGTAACAAAGAGAATATGGGTAAGAATTTCATGATAAAACATATTTAGGTTGGGTGAAAACAACCACCTTTTCTCCGGTGGTTTCGGGTCTTCATGTCCATCCCATTCTCATCGTTTCAGGTTTGTCTGTTATCGTTTTCCTAAAGCTTTTAAATTTGCTTTTTTGACTAAGCCTACATAGTCTAGCTTCTGGTTGGTAGTTATGCGAACTACCCTTGAATGGTCTCTGAGAAACCTTCGAGATAGCGGGGAGGAGGACTCACCAGTTTGACATCATCTCCAGAGTAGAGACTCAGCATACTATATTTGATGCGTAAAAAACCTACTCCCTAAAGAGAACCTATACCATGTCCTTCTTCAAAAAACTATTCGGCGGCGGTAAAGACGAAAAGAAAACTTCCGCCAGGGAGCCACGCCCCGAGATCCCCGCAGATCCTTCTCTTAAGGCAGATCCTGCCATTCGGTTGCACCATTCTACCCACGGCCGCCACGGCGATCATCATGGTGGAATGTTCGGTTTTGAGCGCTTACAGGAAGGCAATGCTGGAGACTTACTAAACGCCATGATGGCCATGGCACTCACTAAAAGTGGCGAAGGGGATGAGTTGGAGCTCCTCCAAATACCCTTTACGGAAATGGAAGCAACGGCTACTGGTGAGGCAGGAGTTGGCGTTCTTACGATGGGCGAGCAAATGATCTCGGCCTTTCCCTACTTAAAGCCAGCCCGGGTAATACCTTTTACCACGAAGGACATCCACCGCTGGCAGAACGTCAATAATCTGGAGGCTGACATTGTCGGTAACGGTAAAGACACCTTTGGGCTAGGCTTCTTCGCCACCAACTGGGCGGCACGACAAGAAGACTTCTATGCGCAGCAACGCATACAGGTGAGACTCTCCGCCATCCTCTTCGTTGTCCGGAATTTTGTGCCCGAGCCGCCGGAAGAAGGACAACCTGGATTTGCGCCGGACTTTTGTGGCTATTTCCCGAACCAGGATTTACCGGGAGAAACGTACTACGACTTCATCGGAATGCTGCGCGCCGTTAAGCCCGTCACCATTCCCGGCGGCTCGGGCTATTTGCTGGAGCTGCAACTGATTAACCAGGAGGATGACCCAGACCTATTCGTGGTGGAAGCCTTTGCCAATGCCGATAACGTACAGATGGAGGAGACGCCAAAGGTGGGAGATCATGTAACGGGCACACTTTGGTTTCAGGGAGAGGTAGTATAGCACATCGTAGCCACCAGTGTGGGCCCTATACCTTTGCAACCATCTTGCGAATTACGGGACTATCTTCAGATCTGACGATAACCATGTACATACCTGCTTTGATTCCAGAAAGGTCAAGGGAAGCACTTTCACCAGATAGCCTGGTCTCAATGCGCTGTAGCCGTTGACCAGAAACAGACCAAACTTCTATCGTCAAGGGCTTGATACCGATCCGACGAGAGAATTCATCCGAAAAAAGAAGATTAACCTGACCGCTTGCCGGATTAGGAGATAGTGTTACTTCCCGAGAAGCCGCTATTGTTTCCCTGACGGAGGTCACGGTGGTACTAATCAGGTTAGAGGCTTCTGAAAGACAGGCTTCTCCTTCTCCGCGTACGGAATAGAAACCACTTTGTAAAGGTTCGTAAAAACGACCTTCCGTGATGGCTTCCAGCACATCGTTGAAGTACCAAAAATTTCGACCGGCTGTGTAGGAGGAGGCCAATGTGTTACTGGCCAGGTTGTATTGAATGAATGGAGTATTAGGGGGTGTGAAAAAACGGACCACTCCCTCTACCGGTTCGCTCAGGCAACCTTCCGCACTAATTGCACGGACTGAAACCTGGGTAGGTTCGAAGCTAGATCGAAACACAGTAAAGGCTCCGTCATTCCTTTCCGATCCACTTATGCTCGATTCCCATAAATACTCCGCTGCGTTACCATCAGGCGTAATCGTTATTGAATTAAATGAGCAAGTATCGAGGTCTAGAGGTGGAGAGAGAACCGGAGAAGAAGGAGCGATCATGTCACTACTGCTTATTTCGATGGACGCAGAAGGCATGCTCTCGCAACCCGAAGAATTGTTGACCCTGATAACAGAATAGCTACCTGCTGTAGCTACGTTTAATACATTGGTGGTGTCCCCCGTACTCCAGATGTATTGTGCTGAACTACTGGGGAAGTTGATAGAAAGAGAAAGCGAACCATTTTGACAGAGTACATTGGAAATGGGAGCCGCAATTTCAGGAGGGAAAGGTGAGCTGCTGTTAAAAATTCTAAACTCTTCACTCTGCGGACTGGGGCAAGCTGTCGCATCAAGGATAGCATAGGAGTAGTCTCCGGCAGCGGTCACTACCAGGGAGTCTCCGATGCTACCATCAGACCAAAATATTTCACCAAGGTCTCGGGCAGCTAATGGTGCAAATACAGTAAGGGTGTCGTCTTGGCATAAGGTAGTAGCACCTTCATAAGCGGGTGGTACTTCGGTAAGAGTAGAAGTACAAACCCGGATTAATAGCAATGAATTATTAGCATCAACCGCAGCAAAACGTTCTCCATCATCGCTTAAGCGCATGAAGTCCAAAATGTCCTCCGTCTGAAAACCAGAAAAATTCCAAGTGTCTTCGGTAGTAAGAGTGGTCCCGTTGAAGGACTCTAGCTGATAGCCACCAGATGTGCCACGCCCAAAGAAAAACACCCGGTTGATGGTGGGCACGGGTTCAACTCCAAGTCGTCTGAAGCCAAAGGAATTGTCCGAAAACTCCCCACCGGAGGAAGCAACCCCGTTGTTGATGTTGACGAACTGTCCATTGGTACTGTAGAGGCGGCCATCTGCATATTCAATTAGATTGGAAAAACCACTGAAAAACTGATAAGTACTGGTAACGGTTACGCCCGAATTTGTAATGCTCATTCGCCGCAAGCCGAAATCAGTAGATGAATTATTGTAGCCAATTATTTGGTTGTCCCTATCTGTGTAGGCGATGGTGTTGGAGCCGGTGTGGTCCGGAGTTGTGTTGGTGGCAGCTACACCGTTTTGATAAATCACGACCCCTTCGTGACGAGGGCTACAGCACCGATTCTGCAAAGAGACAGCAATGTTTTCATTCGAGTTGCGGAGTGGAAGTATTTCTTCGGCGTAAAACGGACCCAAAAAGTCGTCCTCACCGCCAGTAGAAAAACTTAGGTCTACTTCATTTGTGCTCAGGTTAAAGCGTTTTATCGAAGTTTCCCCTAAAAAACCAATGTAAAGAAAGTCTCCGTCGTCCGTTGCGGCTACGACAGAAGGGGAACTACCTACAAAAAAGCAGGCTTCAATATTTCCATTCGAAGGGTCGATCCGGCAAACACTGTTCCCGTTGTCGGGGTCAGTATTTGTGGTGACGGCATAGATGCGATCGTTTTTACTAACGTATACGGCATCGGTGTAAATTCCCGGAACCTGGCTTAATGCCTGGGAGAATACAACAGAAAGTGTGGATAGAAAAAGGAATAGAGTAAAAGTGCTTTTCATTGGGCTATTTTGGGTGAATAATCAAAATTACAAATATTTAAATAAACAAGAGCAGGTCATTATTACGCGGGTCTTAAGGCGGAGAGTAATGATAAAACGATCCTTGTCTGCTCTCGGGAAACTTCCCCCGGCACCTGCGCTCCGGCGCAAAAAAAACATCAGTGTCCGAAAAACCTTCCTTCCACTATAAAGCGTTGTGCGCCTTGCGTACCTTCGCGGCTTACGAGTCAAATAGTCAGAGAGTCAAGCAGTCAGGCAGTAGCTACCGCGTTTGACTTTCTGACTGCTTGACTTTCTGACTGCTTGACTAATAGACTATGAAATCCCTCCTCACCTCCGCTCTTCCTTACGCCAACGGCCCGCTTCACCTGGGGCACCTGGCCGGCGCGTACTTACCCGCTGATATCTACGCTCGCTACCTGCGGCTAATGGGCCGGGAAGTGCTATGGGTTTGTGGATCGGATGAGCACGGCGCTGCGATTACGCTGCGTGCTAAGAAGGAGGGCATCGACCCGCGGGAGATTATCGATAAGTACCACGCTCTGAATAAAGGGAGCTTTGAATCACTAGGCATCAGCTTTGATTATTATCACCGGACAAGTGAGCCGCTGCACCACGAAACGAGTCAGGAGTTCTTCCTGAAGCTCCTGAAGCGAGGGGATCAGTTTGAGATTAAGACTACCGAGCAGTACTACGATCCGGAGGCCAATCAGTTTCTGGCCGACCGTTACATCAAGGGGACTTGCCCCAATTGTAGCTTTGAAAATGCCTTTGGTGATCAGTGCGAAAACTGCGGCAAAGACCTTTCGCCGACAGAACTCATTAATCCCGTTTCTACCATCAGCGGCGCTAAGCCCGAGTTGCGCGAAACGAAACATTGGTTCTTTCGCCTTGACGAACACGAAGCCTGGCTGAAAGACTGGATTAAAACCGGAAAAGTCGATGGTGTGCAGCTGCATGATCCGAAAGACTGGAAAAAACACGTGGTGGGGCAGTGTATGAGTTGGCTTGATGGCGGGCTGATGCCCCGATCCATCACCCGTGATCTTGACTGGGGTATCCAAGTGCCCGATGCGCCGGGCAAAGTGCTGTACGTCTGGTTTGACGCTCCGATTGGCTACATTTCCAGTACGAAACAGTGGGCCGCTGAAAACGGCGGTAACTGGGAAGACTGGTGGAAAGGCGACGACAGCGAGCTGGTGCACTTTATTGGCAAAGACAACATCGTTTTCCACTGTATCGTCTTCCCGGCCATGTTGAAGGCGCACGGCGAGTATAACCTGCCGGTTAACGTACCGGCTAATCAGTTTCTCAATTTTGAAGGAGACAAGTTCTCCAAGTCGAGAGGGTGGGGTATTGAACTGCAGGAATACGTGGAGGAGTTTAAAGACTTCCCCAACAGCGAAGACGCCATCCGCTGGGCTCTGTTGCGTAACCTGCCCGAGCAGCAAGATGCGGACTTTACCTGGGACGGATTTACCGAATACCACGATAAGGACCTGGCGGATAAGCTCGGCAACTTCATCAACCGTGTGACGGTGCTTACGCACAAGTACTTCGGTGGCCGGGTGCCCGCCCCTCAGGGGCGGGTTGCTCCCCTCTCCTCCGGAGAGGGGTCGGGGGAGAGGTTTTTGGCGCATGCGCAAGTGCAAAGTGAGGTGACGGAAGCCGTGTACAAGATCGGGAAGGACATCGAAGCCTTCCGCTTCAAAGATGCTGCTACCACCTTCGTGGAACTGGCTTCCTTCGGGAATACCTATCTGCAGGATGCTGCACCCTGGAGTCTCTTTAAGGCCAATCCCGAAGACCCCGCCATCGCCGAAACGATGTACCACTGCGCTCAAATCGCTGCTGCCCTGGCGCTTACCTGTACACCCTTCATTCCCTTCTCGGCCAACCGCCTGCGGGCCGTTCTCAACCAGAGCCCCGCCACCAACGGCGACTGGCAGCTTGCGCTGGACACACTGGCCGCAGGCCATCCTCTCTTGTCGCCTGAGCACGAGTTGGGCGAAGCAGGGGTTCTGTTTCCGAAAATCATCGACCGCAAAGACGATAGCCGCAACGCCATCATCCAAAAGCAACGGGATAAAATGGCCGCGGTGCTAGCCGCTAAATCCGAAGCTGAAACTACTTCGGAAAAAGAAGCCCGCGATCCCTTTAAACCGGAAATGACCTTTGACGATTTCCTGAAAATGGACCTCCGCACTGCGACGATCCTAACTGCTGAGGCCGTCAAAAAATCTAGCAAGCTTCTTCACCTGACCATCGATCTGGGCAGCGAGCAACGCTCTGTCGTCTCCGGTATCGCGAAGCACTTTGCGCCGGAAGAGGTGGTCGGGAAGCAGGTCGTCTGCGTCACCAACCTGGCACCCCGCAAGATGGCAGGTGTCTTGAGCGAAGCCATGATTCTGATGGCAGAAGACGGTGCGGGTAAGTTGGTATTTGTGAGCCCGCCGGATGGGTTTGGGGACGGTTGGGGGGTGCGGTAAGAAACAGTAGCTTATTCATGGCTAAAAGGGATTGTTGAGGTAAGTAAAATTAGGCGAGGCCATGAGGGCGAGATTGGAAAAAAGCGTCGAATTTGTCTTGCTTGTACGACTATTTACTCTTCGATACGCAGCGTCCGATGGAAATCCATCATTTCTTTATGCGAATGTCGCACGAGCTTACGGAAGTTGTTGATGAAATGAGATTGATCATAATAGCCGTGATCGAGCACGGTGTGTAATAGGGTTTTGTCTTTAAAGATCAGGCTTTTCCAAGTCGCCCGAAGTCGCTGGATATCGGCGAACTGTTTCATCGTTAGCCCGGTCACCTTGCGGAAGGTCTTCTGAATGGCCCGAACGGAAAGCGGGAGTTCTCCCACAATTTCAGAGACCTTATGGTTTGCTGATAACTGAATACAGATGAAGCGGACCATGTCATTGCTGACGAGCCAGTAGTTCTCGAAGAGGCCTTCCAGCTCTGCACATGGTTTGAATTCCTGATAGCGCATGGTAGGTAACTTTTTGTCAAAGTTAGGTAGGAGCTAAACAATCAATACGGTCGTTCCGCTAGAAGAATATGCCCTATCAACTTAAACCTGTTCGTGAAATAAGCTTCTTAGCCGTTGGTCTTGGGGTGTTGGCGCTTGCTGTTTACATAGACCGGAAGGACACGGAGCCAATTCGGGTGGGGAATCTCCGTAATCCGCATGCGGGTTCGCGTAACCCGCTTGATACCCTGGCCTTTCGGGAGCCCGACCCGGCTGCAGCAGCACTGGCGGACGCTGGGCTTTACGGTGGCCCAGCCTTGCCCCTTTTACTTTCTTTGCACCCGCGTACGCGCCGCCAATACCCCACTTTGCTGCTGATCTGGCTGGAAACGATGTTGCTTAATTTTGCCATTACGAGTCTGCTCAAAAACGCAGTTAGCCGCCCTCGTCCCTACGTGCTTAATCCTGATTTTGACGATAGGCGTGAGCTAAGTCGCAATGACCGAGCCGCTTTCCTTTCCGGCCATACTTCTAACACCGCTGCGGGTTCTGTGCTCTTTGCGCAGCTGGTGACCACTTACACTGATAACAAGTTGGTGTCTACCGCCGCTTACCTGTGTAGTGGCCTGCTGCCCGGTTTCACGGCCTACCTGCGCGTAAAGGCCGCCAAGCACTGGCCAACGGATGCATTGGCCGGATTAATACTGGGCGGGACGGTCGGCTGGTTGGTGCCCCGTCTGCATCGGACAAAGTAGTTTGTTCACCTCTGCTGCAACTAATCCTTCCCTCCAGGCCATTTATCTCCCGCAGCCAATGGGCTGCCGATCTTCACGATAGTGAGAGCACGGGTTACTTCTCCTGGTTGAATGTCCCTCATGGGGGCATAGGTTCAATTCCTACTGCGCTTCGGCGCACCCCGTCTCGTTTTCTTCGTGATTTATGCTCCTGTCGTCTAAACGGTTCAGGATCTCCGGCTTTCTACCGGAGGATGCCGGTTCGAATCCGGTCGGGAGTACTTTGTGGTAGTGAGTGTTGGCGTTACTTCGACACTTAATCCGGAAGTAGAAGGTTCGATTCCTTCCTGCGGCATTGTGCTGCGGTAGCTCAATGGTGAGAGCGCCGGACTTCAAAAGCACGCCGCTCGTTTTTCTCCACAATACTATGGCCCTCATCCGATGATTTCGGGTGGGGGCTTTGTTTATCGGGCCAGCCGGAAGCCCGCTAATAATTCTAATCGAAGCATCTGATAAGACCTCGGGTATTGGAGCCCCCGCTTACTGGTTAGGTGGAACAGAAATTGCCCCCGTAGCCCATAGCTATATCGTCCGGATTCTTTGAGTAGCCCAAGAAAAGGGCCGAGAACCAGGTTGCCGCCTTCGCTGAATTCCAGCGAAAATGTGTTGTTGCCAGAACTTGACATTCTGAGGTTGTCCCGCTTTTCGTTAAAAACGAAAAAGCTGTGAACGCCAATTCCTGCTTCTGCTCTTATGCCGGAGTTAGCTGCTTGGGAAAGAGGAATGCTTGCGCCTCCTTGGATGCTACCACCGATGGCAGTTAGGCCAAACTTACGCACCAAGGTCAAACCACCAACTTCTGGCTCCGTTATTTTTTGCGTTAGTCGGGCACCAGATATCTGGACGGTTAAAATGGGGTAAGTGCCTTCTTTATTTCCCTTAGCAAGGTCGGGTTGTAGCCCAATTCCTAATGACGGGCCACCAATGCCCTCATGGTCGTAGGTTCCATAACGGAGGCTGTTGGGGTAGGGCTCTCCATAATTAAGAGAGTTGAACCCAAGGCTTACTATCAGCGATGGGCCGGTACTTTGGGCGCGGACGCAGGTGCAGAGAAAAAGACCAAGGAGCAAAGGGAGTAAAAATAAATTTTTCAAGTATAAGGTTTTGCAGCGCTGAGGAAAATCTCATAGCCCCACTAAAGTAAATATTATTTGAATATTGACTTTAGGCATACCCCACCGCCAACCACACCGCCACGCAGGCTGGTTTCTCCTGCCCTTCGATTTCGAAGACGATGCTGACCTTATACTTTAGGCCGGGCGACTTTTCTTCCACTTCCAATAACGTGAGCCGGCCGCGCACCCGACTGTTGACCGGCGTAGGGCTGGTGAACCTAAGGCGATCGAGCCCATAGTTAAGGCCCATGCTGACGTCTTGAATCTCTAGCGTTTCATAAGCGAACTTAGAAGCGTAGGAGAGAATCATAAAGCCATGGGCTACCGTAGTCTTAAAGGGCGATTCCCGAGCTGCCCGCTCCGGGTCAACGTGAATCCATTGCTCGTCGTGCGTCAGGCGGGCGAAGGCCGTGATGTCTTCCTGGGTGATGTCTATCCAATCGCTGATGCCTACTTCCTGGCCGACGTATTTGTGGAGATCGGAAAGGGAAGGAATGGTTGTTTTGTAAGGAGTGTTTTGCATGACTAGCGGTTTTGCAAGAGGTAAGGTAGCTTTCTTCTACGTCTGTAGTTAGGGTGATTCTTCTGATTTTCCTGCCGAGAGGAGGCAAAAAGTAAGGCGCGGGTGACAAAATGTCGCTCGTTTTGCAGGTTTGCAGACAAAATGTCATTTTTTTGAACTTGGAATGTCCTTTGCCCATACCCCACCGTGCATCATTGCATCCCAAACCATAACTTCCATAAACGATGAAACTCATCAATTATAACCGCCCTTTCCCTAACAACTTTGCCCGCTTCTTCGATGATCATCGGACGATGGCCACAGATGCCTACCGACCTGCTGTGAACATCACCGAAACGGATAAAGTCTTTGCATTGGAATTGTTGGCACCCGGCCGTGAGAAAGATAATTTCAATATCGCCTTCAACGAAGGTGTGCTTGAAGTAACCTACACCACGCCCACCACGGAAGAGGAAAGTAAGCCTCGATTCCGCCTCAAGGAATTCCGACTTGCGGACTTCACCCGCCGCTTTAAGCTTAACGCTAAAATGATCAAGGACGAGGCCATTGATGCCTCCTACAACGACGGTGTTTTACGCCTGACCTTGCCAAAGCGTGACGAAGCTTTGCCCAAGCCACCCCGCCAGATTGCGGTTGGCTAAGAACCATGACTTGAATTGAATAGACATCTTTACCGGCCCGAAGCACCCCTTCGGGCCTTTTTTGTGCCAGGTTTTGGGGTAAGTACCGTTGCCTAACGGTCTTCAATTACGAGCACGATGGTGTCAACACTCAGCTCAACTTTCAGAAATTCCATCAAGCGCTCGCGGGTAGATTTTAACTGAGAAGTGGTGGGCCGGCGGCCGGGCCAGCTTCGTTTGAGCGCGATGAGCGGAACGGCGGATACTGTCGAAGAATCGAGCGCCGGAAGACGGGCCATGTGAACATCGTCTACCTCTGTGAAAGTGAGTCGGAGCTTTTGGGTCAGTTTTTTGGCGATTGCCGTATCAGACCGGGAAACGGCCATTTGGCTCGTGAGCTGTTGTTGCTGTAAAATGAGTTGGCCAAAACGTTGCTCCAGGTTGTTGATGCGGCCATCGTGATTGCTCATAGTCGATAGCTTTCCCTGAATACCGGCCATCTCAGAAGCCGTGAAGCTGGTGTCCGTCACAATACGGGCCCCAGTCAATTCGTACGGCTTTTCCTGTAAAATCTGCGTGTAATACTGGATGCTGTCCCGGTCAAGGAGTCGGTCTTTAACCGGGTAAATCAATAGCGGCTGGTCATCGTTTTCCCGGTTCAAAAGGTAAGTCGAGCTACTGCTGGGGAAATATTTTTCCGTAAACAGGCGAGCGGCTTTTTCCTGACTCTGGTCTTCCAGTACGTCGGTTAAAACGTAGATGCCGGGTAAGATCATCAATACACTGATGGCACCAATAATGAGTTGGCTCTTGCGGGATTCTTGTTTGTTGACGTATTTCCGATAGGGGAAGCGTAGCAGTCGGATGATGACGTAAGCCGTCACGGCGATGAAGAAAGAGTTGAGAAAGAAGAGGTAGAACGCCCTCCAGAAGACAGAAAAACCCAAGTCAGGGTCACTAAAGGCAAGGGTGATACCGTAGCCCGCTACACATAGTGGCGGCATTAATGCCGTAGCAATGGCGACGCCAGGTATGGCATTTGTCTTATCCGCTCGGGTAACGGAGATGATCCCCGCTAGGCCGCCAAATACGGCTACCAGAGCGTCAAGTATAGTTGGCTCGGTTCGAGCTTGCATCTCATCCGTAAAAATATCAATGGGCGTGACGGCAAAGTAGAATACACTGGTCACCAGAGCAATGATTATGGCGATGCCAAAATTTTTAAGTGCCTGCCAAAGCAAGTTGCGGTCATTAGTGCCAACCCCGAGTCCGACGCCCAGAATGGGGTTCATGAGCGGAGAGATCAACATGGCCCCGATGATGACGGCTCCGGAGTTGAGGTTGAGCCCCAGACTGGCGATCATGATGGAACAGACCAACATCCAGGCGTTGGAGCCCCTCATCAACTTGCCGCTAATGATGGACTGTACGGCCCCTTCCCGGTCACTGCCTTCCCGGAGGTTCATGAAATCCTTAAACCATTCCCGGATACTGTCTCCGGGGGTGACCTCAGTACTCTCTGGTTTTGGAGTAGTTTCTTCTGCTAACATAAGTGGGCAAGATAGGTAAGGATTCCTTTAACCCCTTAACCTTTCCCCCCTTTACTCCCTTACCCCTTTAACACCCCATCCACCATTTCCAGGCGGCGGTCACTCATTCGGGCAAGTTCTTCGTTGTGGGTTACGATGATGAAAGACTGACCGAAGTCGTCTCGGAGTTTGAATAACAGGCCGTGTAGCTCTTCTGAACTGGCCGAGTCAAGATTACCGCTGGGTTCATCAGCAAAAACGATGGCTGGGTCATTGATTAAGGCTC
Source organism: uncultured Lewinella sp. (assembly GCA_938021455.1). GTDB lineage: Bacteria > Bacteroidota > Bacteroidia > Chitinophagales > Saprospiraceae > Neolewinella. Next base: position 14,669 of record CALIGP010000295.1, read on the forward strand.
GGGCAACAGCAATACGTTGCTGCTCTCCACCACTCATTTGATTGGGCTTATGCTCGGCCCGGTCTTCCAGGCCGAGGTAGCGAAGCAGGCCAAGGGCCTTTTTCTCCGTAGCGTCAACGGGTGCTTTATGGATGAAGGCCGGGATACAAACGTTCTCCAGGGCCGTAAACTCAGGGAGCAAATGATGGAACTGGAAGACAAAGCCGACTTCCTTATTACGAAAGGCAGCGAGCTGCCGCTCTCCCAGGCCAAATACGTCTTGCCCACCTATGGCGAGCGTTCCTCCGTCGGGTCGGTCAAGAGTGCCCAGAATGTGTAGCAGTGTACTCTTTCCTGCCCCTGATTTACCAACGATGCTAACCACTTCTCCCTTTCCGATTTCCAGGTCTACGCCTTTGAGAACCTGAAGGGGACCGTAGCTTTTAGTAATGTTGTTGGCCTGGAGCATGAAAATTATATTAGGGTAGGGAAGTATTGTGGCCGCCAAGATAGTTGACGGCTAACTAATGTTCTCCTGCGACAGCTTATTGTCGCTTAATTAAAAATTACCGTTCGGTTCCCAAAGGGTAACACCCGGTGCTGAAGCTGCAGATAGATGGCACGGCTAAGGACGCGCTTTTCGACGTCCTTTCCAATGCGCTTCAAATCGTTGATGCCGTGGCGATGGCTCACTCGCTCTACGTCCTGAGCAATAATGGGACCTTCATCCAGGTCCGCCGTCACGTAATGGCTGGTCGCACCGATCAGCTTAACGCCGCGCTCAAAGGCGCTATGATAAGGGCGTGCACCTTTAAAGGCAGGTAGGAAAGAATGGTGGATATTGATGACGCGATTGGGGTAGTGGTCGCAGAAATCGTCGGATAAGATTTGCATGTAGCGAGCCAGAACGATAAAGTCTGTCTGCAGCTCGTCCAGCAGAGCCTTCGTCTTTTGCTCTTGTTCTGGCTTGGTCTCCTTAGTGATTGGGATATGGTGGAAAGGAATGTCGAACCGCTCGGCGATATAGGCGAGCTTGGTATGGTTACTTACGATAGCCGTTATTTCACAGTCATATTCTCCCGTGCCGTAGCGCTGAAGAATATCGTACAGGCAATGGCTGGCTTTGCTAACAAACAAGGCCATGCGCGGCTTTCGATCCGTAAATTTTAGCTGCCACTTCATATTGTAGCTATTGCCGAGTAGGGTAGAAAAGTAGTCATTGATCTTTTCTTTAGGAATCACGAAGTCCGTCAGATCCCATTCAATTCTCATGAAGAAATGATTGAGGTCATGATCTACGTGTTGATCAAGATTGGTGATGTTCCCCCGGTTCTTATGAACGAACTCGGTCACTTGGGCAACTAGCCCCGGTTGGTCGGGGCAATGAATGAGTAGGATGGCACTGTTAGACAAAGCGGCGTAATTTGGGGTGAAGATAAGGCTATACTACACTCGGGGACATAGGCGGTTTTTTCATTGTCTATTTGACCAGACCTACTATGACTGGCTTGTTTTTGGGCGCGGACGCGGGTGCAAAGAGAGGAGTAGGGAGCAAAGAAGGAAGACTACAGCTCGGGACTCATTGCCTCATAACGCCCCCTTGCACCTGCGTCCGCGCCCTATATTTTACCTTCCCTTAGTGCACTTTTGACACAAAGCTTGAAATTCCAATGAATAAGCCGGCCAAAATCCTTTGTCACTTCCCTTAAAGGCCTTACTTTTGCGGCTCAATTAAGCAACCCCCCTCTACCACTAAGTACAGCTTCATGGCAAACATCGGTAAAGTTAAGCAGGTCATCGGCCCAGTCGTCGACGTAAGTTTCGCCGGCGAGAACACGGAACTCCCCGCTATCCTCAACGCCCTTGAGATCACCCGCCCCAATGGCGAGATCATCGTTCTCGAAGTGCAGCAGCACCTCGGAGAAGATTCTGTTCGGACGATCGCCATGGAAGCCACTGACGGCCTTACCCGTGGTACCGTTGTGACGGATACTGGTCGTGCCATCGCAATGCCCGTTGGAGACGCGATCAAAGGCCGCCTGTTCAACGTAGTTGGTGACCCGATTGACGGCATGCCCGCTGTACCGAAAGGAGCAGACGCCCGCCCCATTCACAATCAACCTCCTGCTTTCGAGGACCTGTCCACGGAAAAAGAGCCGCTCTTCACGGGTATCAAAGTAATCGACCTGATCGAGCCTTATACTAAAGGCGGTAAGATTGGCCTCTTCGGCGGTGCCGGTGTAGGTAAGACAGTACTTATCCAGGAATTGATCAACAACATCGCCGTAGGTTACGAAGGTATCTCCGTATTTGCGGGTGTTGGTGAGCGTACCCGTGAGGGTAATGACCTTCTCCGGGAGATGTTGGAATCCAACATTATCAAGTACGGTGAGAAGTTCATGCACGACATGGAAGAAGGCGGCTGGGATCTTTCCCTGGTTGACATGAAAGAACTGGAAGAATCGAAGGCCACCTTCGTATTCGGACAAATGAACGAGCCTCCCGGAGCCCGTGCACGAGTAGCTCTCTCTGGCTTGACCATTGCGGAGTACTACCGCGACGGTGATCTGAGCGACCCCACCGGAGGCCGTGATATCCTCTTCTTCGTAGATAATATCTTCCGTTTCACGCAGGCCGGTTCTGAAGTATCTGCCCTGCTGGGTCGTATGCCTTCTGCCGTAGGTTACCAGCCAACGCTGGCTACCGAGATGGGTGTGATGCAGGAACGGATTACCTCCACCAAGCGTGGTTCCATTACTTCCGTACAGGCCGTTTACGTACCTGCGGATGACCTTACGGACCCTGCCCCAGCAACAACTTTTGCTCACCTGGACGCAACGACGGTACTAAACCGTAAGATTGCTTCTAAGGGCATCTACCCGGCCGTTGATCCGTTGGACTCTACGTCACGGATTCTCGACCCTGCCATCATTGGCGATGAGCACTACAACACTGCCCAGCGCGTGATTAACATCCTGGCCCGCTACAACGAGCTTCAGGATATTATTGCGATTCTTGGTTTGGACGAACTCAGCGAAGAAGACAAGCTGATCGTTTCCCGCGCCCGTCGTGTGGAGCGTTTCCTTTCTCAGCCATTCCACGTGGCGGAGCAGTTCACTGGTCTGAAGGGCATTTTCGTAGACATCAAGGATACGATCAAGGGCTTCAACATGATCATGGACGGTGAAGTAGATCAGTACTCTGAGAACGCTTTCAACCTCGTTGGTACCATTGAGGATGCCATCGCTAAGGGAGAAGCTGAAATGGCGAAAGCCTAATTAGTATTTTGGTTCTTTGGTGTTTTGGACGCTTCCAAAATACCAACGAACCAATGAACCAAAATACCAACAAATTATGAACATCTCCGTTCTAACCCCCGACCGCACCATTTTCACCGGCTCCATCAGCCGGGTGTCACTCCCCGGAGTAGATGGTTCTTTCCAGCTGCTGGATGGTCACGCACCACTGGTTTCCGCCCTCTCCGGCGGCAAGGTGACGCTTTCGACTTCGGGCGGTGAATATAAATTTTATGACGAAGAGGCGAACGCAATGGCTACCGGCAGTGACGGTAACCGTGCGATGACTTTTACCATCGACCGTGGTTTCGTCGAAGTCTTGAATAATGAAGTAAACCTGCTAGTGCAGGGCGCAAGAAACATGCGCTAATGTATTTTTAACGCTATAGAGTACTCACGGAAACATTCTTTCCCCGGTTGGCTTTTTGCTAGCCGGGGATTTTTATTAATTGTCAAAACTCATAACTCCCAATCACTCCAACCCGATAAAGATTCAACACAAATTGATCATATTTTCGTCGCGTAGCGGAAGCACGCAGGGTGATCCGCCCCGGACCAATAATTAGGCCTGCCCCGAAAGACAGGGAGAACGCATTGGTGTTGGCAAAGTCATAGGCCAGCCCGGTAGTGGTGATCATGCCATTTTCAATACGTTGATTGAAACGACTTTCTCGGTAGTCCAGAATCCGGTGGTAATGAGCGGCGGTTTCCAATACAACGGGGAAACGACTACGGACTAGAATAGCCTCCGGCCCAAGTTGAAAGTGGATGGACCGCTCATTGAAAAAGTATTCTTGCGAGCTCGTTACGTTGGGGCCACTTGCTTCGGTCAGAGGAACACTTTTAGTTACGTCAAAGCTTTCATACCAGACGCCTAATCGTACGGCTACATCTCCTGACAGGCCACTGAATCGGTATTTGAGGTGAGCGCCGGCAGCGGGGTCAGTAGAGGACAAACCGCTGAAGAAAATGGCTCCGGGTTCGATCTCTCCATAATCAGGCGTGCTACGGACCACGCCGGCATCGACACCAAAAGACCAGCCGCCTTCAGTACGCGGGAGCTCGTAGGTTGCCCGTTCATTGCTGCAGGCATAGTAGCGCTCGAAAAGCTTGATCAGTGGGGCTTGCCGATACTTTACGCGGGAGATTTCTAATTCCAGTTTGGGGCAGTCCCGTAGCAGGCTAAACAGCTGATCCCGGAAGACATTTGGTTCCGTATAGTAGGTTTTGCTATTCTGTTGATCGAGGAGATAGCGACCAAACTCGAGGTAAGTAAATTCGCCGCCTCGTTTTTTGATAAAAAAGTGGGTGTTGCTTTGCTCGTCAACGTAGGAGAATAAAGAGATGGGCCCTTCGAGGAGTAGCATGAGTGCCTTGGGGGATTGCTCTACAGATTTACGTTCCGGCTTCACGAGGTCCAGGGTTGAGCGCGGGCTGGTGTTAACAGAAAAATCACCTACGGAATACTGCCGGTCGGCCACGGAAAAGCTTATTAAGTTTGGGATGAAAAGGCGCTGTACTTCCTGGCTGCCAGCCGGGCGAAAGCGGAGTTGCCGGATGCGGAAGCCCCAGCGGCGGTCGTCGATTTTACCGATGAGTCGTTCTCCATCAGCAGTGGTGATCACTGCTGGTTGCCAGTTAGATTGAGCAGAGAGGGTGGTCGTAAACAGTAGGAAAAAGAGGGGTATTAAAAAGCGAGCGCACATAGTGGGTGATTAGCGGTGTAAGGCTAATCTAATGATAATCAGTGGAAGAAGAATTGGAATGTGCTGAAAAGCCTGCTCTAAGACAGACCTTGGGCGCGGGACCGCAGGTGCAAAGCAAGCGGCAAAGAGCAGGGGAGGGCATTGCCATTAACTTCCCCTTGCACCTGCGGCCCCGCGCCCGAAATACAACTACCAGCCCCCCGTGCCTCCCCCGCCACCTACTGACCCGCCGCCGCCGGAGAAGGAAGTCCCTCCGCCGCCACTGCTGGCTGCATGATGGGCCGTTCCCGAATAGGCCGTTCCCATGTTAGTGCCAAAACCCGCTATTAGCCAGGGCATATGCCGATTAGTCTCCCGTTGGGAAGAATCCGCCCAGTCGGCACTCAGGTCGGAGGCCCAGTTATTCTCTCTACCCAGGGCAATGGCGTAAGGAAGTAGCGCCTGGAAGTGGTCCTGATTCATCTCCGGCGCATTGTATAGCTGCTTTCGCTTTTTCTCGGAGAGCTTGAGGTAATTATTGAGTCCTTTGATCTTGCCCCTGAGGGTAACCTTTTCCAAAGTCGGCAGTCGAATGAGCCAGGCAAAGAGGCATAAGCCGATGGTAAGCAGGAACATAGTTGCTGCGAATACGACAATTCCCGGCTTAGGGCTGTACTGAAGGAATAGTCCGCCCAAGACCGCCGTAGCGACGAATATGGCCAGTAGGGGTAATATCTTTTTGCCGTTGCTTTTCTCCTTTAGAAAGGCTCCGTGTTGCTCACTCAGGCTTTCACTGTGCTTGGTCGTTACCGCGTTGAGCTGTTCATTGTATTCTCCGTTTAGTTCAATGTCTTCTCCAATCTTCAGTAGTTGGTCATAGAGAATTTGTTGTTCCGGTGGTAGACTACCCGCTTGTGGTTTTAAGTTTGTTGGCCGAAGAATGAAAATCTCTTTTTTACTTAAGAAACCGCTTCTTTCTTCTTCCACAATATCCAGATAGCCCCCAATGGCCAATGCCGTGATGGAGGCAGTCAGCTGTGCCTGACTCGGATAGCTGGAATGTAAATAAGCCACACTTGCTGGCGAAAGCCCTTCCGGTGGGGCAAATTGTAGTCCGGGATCCTCCACTACCGGATCTACGCCAAATTTTTTCCAGGTCGTATACCCGTAATACAAAGAGAGAAAAAGACCGAAAATAGAGGCCCAGAGACTTCCTTTTTGCTGTAATGGAGTTGGCGGTGGCGGCGGGACGGGGCGCATGATGGTGCCAATGGGAGCACCGGTGGAGACTAACATACCTTCGCCGACTGCCAGGGGGCGATCGGAGGTGAAGGTAACGGAAGACACCCCTCGGCTAATCGTGCAGTCTGCATCTCTGGAGCCGTCCCCACCAGTATAACAGCTACTATTGATGAGTTCCGTTCCGGAAGGAAAGTTAATGGTCATGGAGGCTTTCTCAACGGGGAGCCGGCCTTCTGTACCGATCAAAGGCCAGCGTATTTCATCAATGCCCTCCAGGAAGTAAGCTTGGTTGTCACTGCGATACTTCACGGTGTAGGTGTAGGTTCCCGGATCGAGAATGACGTCTTTTTTACCGACATAAATGACCCGGTACCCGTTCTCTGATTTGGTATGGTAGCCATCTTCTATGCCATTACGGGTAACGGAAATTACTTCGTAGTCGAAACGGTCAGTGGCAGCATCCTCCCCAATCGGTCTGCGGTGTAAGGCACGAGTAATGCCACGCTTGATCTCGTTACCATTGGCGTAAACGGTGATGTTTTCCGCAACAACCACTGACCCATCGGCCTCAACCGTCAACTCGGCAGAGAAATTTTTAATGGCCTCCTGCTGGGCGTTAAGCTGAAAAAAGAACAAACAAACGAAAAGGGAGAAGTAATAGCGCATGCTGGCAGTTTGGTCGGTGGCTAAGGTACGCGCTGCTGCCTGGGAGCAAAACCCATTCGACGGAAGGGAGTTTTCCAACGACGAACTTTAGTTTAAACAAAAAGAACATTTTGTTTGCAAAAACAAACATTGTGTTTTACTTTTGTTTTGTCACCACGATTGGTGGTAGGTTGCAAGAAAAGTAAAACGGCTATGTCATCTTCAAATAACAGCCCGGCGCGTCGCCGGGGTAATGATAGAATTCTGACCATCGACTGGTCACTTCTTTGGCGCCGTGCCCGTAACCGGGTCGGTCAATTGATTACTTCTTTACGGCACCGGGTTGGCCGAACGGAATACATCCCGCCAGCTTGGATGCAGCGTTTTCGTCTTACCTGGTTCCGCATGGGCTTGATGATTCTGGCAGCATTTGTCTTTACCCAGAAGCAAGTGGACTTTACCGTCAGCGTTGGAAAAGAAGGCTTTGCTGCCGGCCACCCAATGGGCAGGCACATGGCTGCTAAGCAAGAAGGGAGTACTCCCCGGGCCACCAATACCATGAGCATGATGCCTGGTCTGGGTAGTTCAACTTCTTCCCCGGCAGAAGCCTGGAGTATTGATAAGCTTGACGAGCGAGCGGTTCGCAGTTACATCAGTCGCTTTGAGCGGGTAGCTCAGGGAGAAGAGAAGAAGTTCAGCATTCCTGCACCGGCAAAGATGGCGCTGGCGATACTCTTGAGTGATGCCGGGCAGAGTGTGGCTGCAAAGAAAGACAACAATCATTTTAGCCTCTCCTCCGGTGCTCGCTACTTCGATAACGCCTGGATGAACTGGCGTGCCCACAGTGAATATATCCAACGAAACTTCCCTCAACTGGCCGATGAAAGTGTCAATTACCAGCAATGGCTGGCGGCTTTGGCCAAAACCAACTATAGCGCTGACCGAAAATTAGTCAGTAAGCTTACGGATATTATCGAGCGCTACCAGTTGGAAAGACTTTGATTCCCAATCCCATTGAACATTCCCTAAGACTTCTCTAAGTGGTTTTTTTGATCCACCTTTTTCCCTTCGGGAAAGGGTGGATCTTTTTATTTGGGGTTTTAGGAATCATACCTCTAAAAATTCAGATTGCAGGCACAGGGTCTGTTCTTGGGTATTCCGCCTGATTTTTTATTACGATTCCGGAGGAATCGGGGCCACAAAAAGGCTAAATTGTAGAGGCAAGGCATACCTTGCCTCTACAAGCACCGCCCCTTTTAGCCGTGATTCCTCCGGAATTACTGATGGAACACCCCGCTTTAAGGCGGTTGGTCCCAGAGGTGCCTTTCAGATCCTTTCAGGATTCTTCCTTCATGAAAGATTCTGCCTTTTCCACCATCGCAACGCAGCCGCCGAAGAAGGGCATCCGCTGGTGGATATCGGTGGGCTTTATGTCCATGATCCGCTGAACACCGTTAGTGGCGCGGCCGCCAGCTTGCTCCAACAAGAAAGCCAGCGGGTTACATTCGTAAAGCAGACGAAGTTTTCCTTCCGGCTTACCCGTACTTTGGGGGTAAATGTAAATGCCTCCTTGCAGGAGAGTGCGATGAATATCGGCCACCATACTACCCACGTACCGGCCAGTGTAAGGTCGGTCACCTTCTTCCGCCTGGCAGTATTTGATATACTTTTTGACACCATCTGGAAAGTGGACGTATCCCCCCTGGTTAACGCTGAATACACTCCCTGTTTCTGGAATGGTAATATTGGGGTGAGAGAGGTAATAAGTGCCAATGGCGGGGTTGAGTGTAAAACCATGTACCCCGTTTCCGGTAGTGTAGACCATCATGGTTGATGTGCCGTAAGCAATGTAACCGGCGGCAACCTGCAGGTTGCCTGGCTGGAGAAAGTCCTCAACGGTCACCGGAGTTCCTACCGGAGAGATTCTCCGGTAGATGCCAAAGATAGTGCCTACCGTGATGTTTACGTCGATGTTTGAGCTGCCATCCAGTGGGTCCATCACCACTACGTACTTATTCCGGTTCCGGTTGTTCGCTCCAGAAATAGTAATCATCTCATCGTTTTCTTCGGAGACGATGCCACAGACAATATCGCGATTGGTCAGCGTATTGATGAAGGCCTCGTTAGCAAAAACATCCAGCTTTTTCTGCTCTTCGCCCTGCACATTAGTAGTACCTATTGTTCCGGTAATGTCAACGAGTCCGGCTTTACGAATTTCGTGACTCACTACTTTCCCGGCTAGTCGGATAGCGTTGATTAATTGCCCGAGTTCCGCATTGTCGTATTCAAATTCTTCTGGTCGGCCGATCAGGAATTCGCCTAGGGTGGTATGGCGCTTGCTCATAGTTTAGTGGTATGGTAAATGTTAGAAGTAGTTCCCCGGAACGAGGTAATTTTTGACGTAGTCTTCGATTCCATCCTCCAAAGACGTAAAGGGCGCATCATAACCGGCGCTGCGAAGTTTGCCCATATCGGCTTCAGTGAAATACTGGTATTTGTCCCGGATATCCACAGGGGTGTCGATATAACTGATGTTGGGCTCCCGGTCCATGGCCACAAAGGTATTGGCGGCGAGGTCGTGGAATGTCCTGCCCTTACCCGTTCCCAAATTGTATAGGCCACTAGGGCTGGGTAGTTGATGCATTAACCAATGGTTGACGCGGCAGAGATCCTTGACGTAGATAAAATCTCGCGTCTGTTGCCCGTCGGCATAGTCTGCCCGATGGCTACGGAAAAGCTTCATACCACCTGTTGCTTTTACCTGGCGAAAAGTGTGCCAGATCACGCTGGCCATACGGCCTTTGTGGTACTCATTAGGCCCATAGACATTAAAAAACTTGAGCCCGTACCAATTGGGGGGAGCACTTTTTTGTGCCAGTGCCCAAATGTCAAAATCATTCTTGCTGCGGCCGTATTCATTGAGTGGCTCCAGGACGGAAGCCAGATCATCCCGGTCTTCATATCCGTGTTCTCCCAGTCCATAGGTAGCTCCGCTACTGGCATAGATCAGTGGGATGGATTGTTCCGAACATCGATTCCAGACTTCCTTAGAATAGTGGCGATTTAAGCGGTCGAAAATGTCTTTATCCGTTTCGGTTGTATCCGTTCGTGCGCCCAAATGATAGACGCCAAGGAGGGGCCATTTTTCTTCATCCCAGCGATCGAATAAAACGTCTCGCTCTACTAGCTGAAGATATTTTTTGCCCTCCAGGTTAGGCGTCTTGTTTTGGTAGTGGAGGAAGTCGTCCGCCAAGATCAGGTCCGTGATGCCCTGTTGGTTGAGGTAAGCGACGAGTGCACTCCCGATAAAGCCAGCCGCGCCGGTAACTAGATACATACAGGTTCTTTTGTTGGGTCGCTAGGAGTACGACTACCGTATTGCATAAGTTCAAAGGTAAGATTTGTTTTGAGGGGCGCTACCGCAGGAGCAAGGCCTGGTTTTTTAAAAGCAGGGATGCCGGTCGGTCTGATGGTGTACTGGAAAAAAACACCATTGATTGTGTACTCCTAATTTTCCCCTGCACCTCGGCTTCGCTCGGCATAAACGCCAACTTCGTTGGCCGCGCCCTCAACGTTATTTTTACGCGAAACGTTCTCCTTTTAACAACCCAACAACCTATGATCCATCTTGGCATTATTGAAGACGAACCTATTATGCTCGCCAGCGTCGAGGAGTGTTTTGAAGCTTCCCGCGACGTCAGCGTCGAACTGGCCACCATTAGTGTCGAAGACTTTTTGGCTGGCATCCCCAAAGACAGCCCACTAAATACCTTACTGCTGGACATTATGCTGCCGGGGATGAACGGTATTGTTGGTATTCCCCGACTACTGGAACGGTTCCCGGACCTGGATATCATCATGCTCACCAACTCGGATGACTCGGACAATATCTTCCGTGCGCTACAAGCCGGTGCTTTTGGGTACATCAGTAAAAAACGCATGAACCCCAATATCATCCGCGATGCTGTCTACACGGTGCACCGTGGAGGCTCCTATATGAGCCCGAGTATTGCTCGTCAGGTGGTCGCTTTTCATAACCAACAACGACGTAAGAGTACGGCAGACCCCGCCTCCCAGCTTACCGCCCGTCAGCTGGATATTGTGCAGGGACTCGTGGATAATCTGAGCTACCGAGAGATCGGAGAGCGCCTGGACATCAGTATTGAAACTGTTCGGGATCACATCAAGAATATCTACCGGAAACTGCGGGTCAATTCCAAAATGGAGGTGGTACACAAGAAACTGAAAGGAGAGATTTAGACACGCTCTTAGTAACTCCCTACCTTTGTGTCCGTGATACGAGCCTGGAATCTTGCCTTGCTGTTTTCTTTGTTATGGTCTTTTACGGGCATAGCACAGCCCCTTCGTATTGAGTACTTCACGGTGAATGATGGGTTGACGGCCAGAGAAATCAATGATCTCTACATCGGCAAGGATGGGTTTTTATGGGTGTCTACGATGGATGGGCTTAACCGATTTGACGGGCAGAGCTTCCGGCATTTTGGCGGCGTATCAGCAGAGGAGGCGAGCTTGAGCCGCGGTGGTATTGCCTCCGTTACTGCGGATAATGAGGAGAAATTCATCGTCACCTTCCGTGATTTCTTTGGCTATTTTGACCGGTTTGATCCGCGTGATTTTTCGGTCGAACAAATACGCTTAGTTCCCAGTACGGGAGTTATTGGTCATCCCCGCGCCATTATTACGGATCAATTTGGTAGGACCTTTGTGGTAACCATTGGTACTGAAGGGACTTTCCTCTATGAATTTACTCCGGGTAAGGGTGACGGGCGCATGGGCTTTACTTCCATTTACCATGAGCCCAACGATGCCTGGACGACGCTCGCTCCGCGGGTAGAGCTCATGGTATTAACCAACGGGCAGTTTTTACTCTACGATGAGGAGCATGGTTTTCGGCATTTAAGTGCCCGGGGCAAATTGATCAGCCGACCTTTTGAAGAGACCAGCGGGCAACGACGGTTTTACACCTTTCGCGAAGCTAAAGACGGACAGGTTTACCTAAGCTTCCGGGATGGGTACCCACTATTCCGCTGGCGGCCAGAGACAAAGCCCGTTCCGGTAAGCGGCCTTGATGACGGACTACGCTATCCACGCATCTTTCAGGATGAACGCGGGCAACTGATGCTACTCGCTACCGAGGATATCCTTGGAGAGCAGCTCCCCGATGAGTATTACCTGGTTGATACTACTGGCCAGCTATCTCTTTTTGAAGAAGCCTTGCCAACCCAGCGGGTCGTTACTGCCATGGCTGCCATTGATTTTCAGGAGACGGTTTACCTCGGGCTTCGGGAAGGATTGGGGGTGGTGGAGCGCTACGTTAACCCCGTAAAAACATACTTAGAAGTGCCAGCGGGTAATGACCTCTTCCGTAATACGATGCGGGGAATATGCCAGGATAATGATGGTCGGGTCTACGTTATGGAGGAGGATGGGGTGATCTATACCATGGATGCTGATGCTGATCGGCTCGATACGCTACTCCTCAGAAGTGCGGAGGATACTACTGGGATTATAGATTTTAGAAAGGGGGGAGATTTGCTGTTCGATCAAAAGAAAAACGGCATTTGGGGCTACGCTTTACAGGTGGGCTTAGCGAAGGGAGGGCTGCTGTTCTTCTATGATATCGATGAACAAAAAACCTACGTTCAGAAAACGAAATACCCCATCACGGCCATGAACTTTGGCCCCGATGGACATCTTTATATGGGAGCATCTGACCCTAAGCGGATAGGATTATTACTAAAACGCAATGATGACGAGGGAAGCTTTACTGAAGTCATTGGCGGTGAGGGCGCTCCGCTTTTAGGCCTGCGAATTAATTACCTATTGCCTGTGGAGAACGGCAAGCTATTAATCGGTACACAAAACCGTGGGCTGGTGGCTTATTCTCCTAAAGAAGACAGTGTTCGCTTTTTCGATGACCTGTCGGCCGATGGTCCAATTCGGGAAGCTAACGGAATGCCCGTTTACACTCTATATGAAGAAGAAAAGGGTAATTATTGGGCAGGAACAGACGGCGGCCTGGTCGAGTACGATCGTGCAGGTCATAAACTCAGACATTTTGGCCGCCAGGATGGCTTGAGTAGTAACATTATCTACGGCATCGTTCCGGATACCAGTGGTGGATTTTGGTTGTCCACCCAAAATGGTTTAGTCCGGATGCCAAAGGACCCCAGCCCGGGCTCCATTCGGCGGTACTACCGGGAAGACGGATTGAGCAACGATGAGTTTTCGACAACTTCTTACCTAAGGGACGCCAGCGGACGCTACTTCTTTGGCGGGACGAATGGATTAACGGTTTTTCGGGAAGAGAACCTTTCTGCTAATGCTGCCGGCGCCGATGTAATGTTGACGGAAGTCAAAATTTCAGGTAGAGAGAGTGAGCGAATTCTGTCTCGTAACCTCGATGAATTACGGCAGGTCACGATCTTCCCTTCGGAGAAGAGCGTAGCGGTTTCCTTCGCCCTGCCGGCCGGGCAGCGTCCGAGTAGTAGCCAGTTTCGCTACCGCCTGGAAGGGTTCAATGATGATTGGGTATCCCTTACGAACGAACGAACAATCCGCTTTAATAACCTAGGCTCCGGTAGCTACCGCTTGCGCGTCCAAGGCGCCGGAGCGAACGGAAATTACGGCGACCAGGAACTTACCCTTGCCCTCAACGTGCGACAGTACGTAGTGGAGCAGCTGTGGTTTCAGGTGGGGTTGGTGGCCACTTTTGCCTTCTTGCTTCTCATCATTTTGCAGGCACGCTTGCGCGAAAAGCTGCGCAACGAACAGCTTAGAACCCAGCTGAGTAGTGATATCCATGATGAAGTCTCGGGCCTATTGGCGGGCATTACGTTGCAGGCGGAGCTGCTGAAGAATAAGACGGACGATGAAAAACTAAAGTCCCGCCTGCACACCGTAGGGGAGGCGGGCCGGAGTGCTATGTCCAAAATGAGTGACGTGATCTGGAGTATTGATTCCCGCCGGGATACCATCGGCAATCTCCTGCAACGAATGCAGGAACACGCCGACGAAGTATTGCTACCACTGGATATTCGGTACGATTTTAAAGCTTCTGGCTTTGATGAGAAGAGCGAGATCGCCGGGACGACCCGCCAGGACCTTTACTTTATTTACAAAGAGGCCATCAACAACATCGCTCGCCACAGTAATGCTACCAAGGTGGAGATAGAACTGGAGCAATTTGTGCAGCAGTTTGAACTCTTCATTCGAGACAACGGGACACCGTCTGAGGGCGAAAAGCCTGGCTCCTTAACTTCCCCTGGCACCCGCGTCCGCGCCCCGAAAACGGGTCAGGGAAAAGACAATATGCACATGCGCGCCAAACGAATGAAAGCCGACCTGAGTATTGATGATCGGGCGGGCTATACGTTGACGCTGCGGATGCGGCGGTTGGGGTAGGAGAGTGTTTAGTGTTGTAGACGGTAGAGCGGTAGATGGTAGATTTGATGGCGCGAACGCAGGTGTAAGGGATAGATTGAAGGAGCAGAGTGAAAAAACTATTGACGCATCCCTGGATAACCACTTAATAAAGACCGCCGGAACCTGTTTTGATCGTTTTTACTCATCGGACTGTCCGGCAAGACAATTACTTGTTTCTGAGCCTCCAAATTAAACAGGAGATTATGCCCTTCATAGGCTTCTGCCATCGGCTTCAAACCTAATTTGAGGCGACGTTCATCCAGGTGCTCAGGATCTTCCACAGGCCAGAAATTTAGACCGTATTCACTTCTGGTATCAGGGTAAGATATTCTCGTCCCAAAGCGCTGTTTCTGTCTAGCTTTATACCTACAGTAATCATAAGTGAAAGGTAGAAAAAAGGGGGTTTTTCTGATTAGAAAGGCCGATCGTAATTCTTCCCAGTACTGATCTAGAAGTTCAGGTCGAACGCCATTAAGTATCGTTAGGAAAATGAACTCTCGATCTGCTACTAACTCTCTTGGAGGAACCCCTACACGGTCAAGAATATTTTCCACCTTTTGGGACAGCACTCGCCTTAAGCTGTCTTTGTCGCCAAGGGGTATTTCATTAGAAAAACTCAGGTGATATTCGTATTCAACCAAAGTCTCGGCGGAGGAAGTTTTTGGTCTTCGACCGATTAAAAAAAGGTCCCATAACTGATCTATTTCACGGGCTAAACTAGCGTCAAAGCCAGGGAAGTGTTTTTCGATTTGACTACCGATTAATCCAGCAAATTTGTCATTCTCCAGCGAGTGCGTAAATTCTGGATGAAACCGAATCATGGCAATGGCTCCAGCTGGCCAATCCGCAAAACCTTCCTCCAAATATTTTTCAGCCATTGGAAAATTTCCTAGCTGAAAAGCACACGCTGCTGCACGTAATTTGCTTAGGTTATTATTCTGGCTCATGGCCAAGACTTTTTCATAATAATTAAGTGCACGCTTGTAAGTCTTGCTAAGCATCGATTGGCGAGCAATTTCAACCAGAGAAATATAAAGATCGGTTTGGTTGACATACATCTGATTTATTAGATGTCTCCTTCCAGATACCTGTCCATTTTGACTAGGCCCTAATGCATAGGCTGCCCTTCCCATAATTCTAACGCCTAAAGGTTCGTTATGCCATTCCCCAAATTCCGGAGCATCCAAAAATATGACCGTTGTTTCCAGAGGTGCTATTTGAAACAAGTGAATAAATAAGCGATTGCTTATCTCATACTTTGTCAAAACGTGTGCAGAGATCGCGGCGCGAAGCATGTCAATATATTCTCCCTTGTCCAGCTGGAAGGCTTTGGTATATGTTTTTAATGCCTTTCGGTGTTCTCCCTTGGAATAAGCGATTCGGGCCTTTTCGGCTAGCAGGGGGTAACTCTCCGTTGATTGGGCGGTAAGGATGCTTTGGCAAATTAGAAGGCAGAGAATAAATATATTTTTCATAACAGGGTGTAAAAACTAATAAAAACTAACTAGTATAATCATTCCGGTTAATCCCCAGCTTATTCATTTTGCTCATGAGTGTACGGCCGTTGACGTCGAGTTTTTCGGCGGCCCCGCCGGGGCCGGTCACCTTACCCTTCGTACGTTTGAGTGCTT
>CALIGP010000296.1 GCA_938021455.1 uncultured Lewinella sp.
GTGAATTCGCCACCAACGATATGACCGGCGTAAAGTTCTCCAAATGAGAAAATTAACAGTATCAGACCGTAAAAGAGGGCTTTGGTATTTTTTTTGGGGATGCGCACTATTAAAATTTTATGGAAGGTACAATCTGAACGGAAAAATACAGTTTCCTAGTCTGAATCCCGTGCTCTGATTGTGTGGAAACTCAAAATGTCGTTCATCCGTCTTCCACCCCTTAGAGATCAAGGATTGCTTAGTCCTAAAAACTGAAACCTTATGCCTGTTTGTTCGACGGTGGGAACAACCCTACCTCCGACGGATGTCCAGGCCGAATTCTCACGATGTATAAGAAACCCGCCCGTCCCCGAATTGGCACGGAGCCCTTTTTCCAAACAAGCATGATATTAAGGACTAATCCGTTACCCGAGATGCACCATCCGTTGCCGCCCCTCGGCTCCCGTGCACTATCCACTTTACATAAAGGTGGACTAGTGCTGTTACCCACTGCTAACTTGTGGCGCCTCGTGGCCCACATCCATCAGCCGGCTGCGATGGAGCGATTGTTGAAGGCTTGCCCTGCAAGCCCGCACAACCGTCCGGAGTTAATCTTCGCCGACGCCGACACCCTGAAGCAATGGTGCCCCAAAATTCCTCCTCGCCTAGACATTTTACTGGAATTCCACAAAAGACCGGTTACGCTACTCGTTCCTGCGGGTAAAAGAGTCCCCCTTAGGATGATTGACCAAAACGGAGAAGTAGCCGTACGACTTGCTCACGACAGCTTCTGCTACAGATTATGTGAAGACCTGGAAGCTCCCCTGGTCAGCTGCTGTGCGATGGGCCCCGGTGTCAGAGAACTACCCGTTCGATTTGGTAAAATCCGCTCCGATGTTTTACGGGCCACCAGCTACACGGTAGCCCGAAGGCAGCGAGAAAACATTGGTACACAGCTCTGTGTAACCGCCCGCCTGAACAAGGATGGGGAGATTGAGTTTCCGAAGTAGTTCAGTAGTAGTGCTGGTGTGGTAGTAGCCTTACTACCACACTATCACTACTACAACTACGATCATACTACCAATCGCTCTACTCCTGCAAATACAGCGCCGCCGGCCCATTATTATTAGCAATGACCCAGGCAGTTTTGCCATCAGCCAGCTTTACAGACAGTAGGTTTCGGGCATCCAGACTTGCCCAAAAGCCGTGGTCAATATTGGCGGGACTGAGCCAACCACCCTGTCCATCATTAAGCAACAGGGTTCCGTTGCCAGCATCCATGCGGCCAGTTTCTACCTGGGTACCGTAATCATTGCCGACTAACAACAGGTCCATCAATCCGTCCTCGTTAAAATCGGCCGATTGGATAGCCTGCGTTGGGGAGAATTGCGCGGCCATCGGAAGAGTCTCCCGTTGCCACTTACCGCTCACTAGGTGGAATACAGAGGAGGCCATCGTCTCTAGCCGGTACTGTTGGGTATTTGCCATCACGTCAGCACCGAAGAGTTCGTTGACGTCTGCCCGGGCATAGGCGCGGGTCCGTTGGAATTTTTTCCGCAGGCCTGGGAGCTGCTTAATCATCTGGGCCTTTGTTGCTACTGGCACCATGCGGCCGGCTTTGTCCATAATCGTCACAATAGGATCGATAGCGCCGTTGTCGTCAAAGTCTCCAGCATAAAGGATCACGGGTTGGTCGGGAGTGGGTTTGAAGCGACTATTGAGGCCCTCGTTGCCAGCAATGATCTCTGGTTGCCCATCACCGTTCAGGTCTTTAATCAAGAGGCTGTGCCAGCTTCCACTACTTTGTAATGGGGTATTGGCTGAAGGTCGAAAGACACCGTCCTGGCTACTGTATATCGTCACGGGCATCCACTCTCCGGCAACGACGACTTCGACCCGTCCGTCTCCGTCCAGATCGCCGGTTGCGATGGCCGTTACCATACCTGCTGTCATCAGGTCGGGGAAGGCAGTCGCCGTCACATCAGTGAAGGTACCACCGTTATTTTCCAGTAAGTAGGATCGTGGAGACTCGGGGTAGCGGCCCGGCACCGTGCGCCCACCGACGACGAGGTCCAGGTCTCCGTCAGCATCATAATCTATAGCGGCAACGCTGCCCGTACTGGTAACCAAAGCGGGGAGGCCTTTGGCGCTGAATTCAAGTTGTCCATCTACGTTGAGGTATAGACGGTCTTGGTAATAAGGAGACTGATCCGGGGGGGCGTTGCCACCGCTAGCGACGTATAGGTCTTCATCACCGTCACCATCCGCGTCAAAGAAAAGGGCGGCCACGTCTTCGAGGTTAGCATGGTTCGCCGGGAAAGGATTGGCCAAGGGTTGGAAGGTTCCGTTGCTGCGCTGCGTGAAGAAAGTGGCCGGTTGACCGAGGGCGCCGCCGAAGAAGAGGTCTTGCAGGCCATCACCATTAATATCGCTGGCCGCTAAGGCCGGCCCCTCCCGGGAAAGCATTCTCTGCTGCAAAAACTGGCGATTAAAATCGTCAAAAGCATTTTCCTGGTGCGCAAACCTTAGCCCCCGTTGATCAGCTGGATAAGCGAAATACTTTGCACCCGCGGTCGCGCCCACCTCTGGCTGATTTCCTGCATCATTGTATTTTACAGAAAGTCGCTGGTTAGTCTTAACATTGGTTAAAAGCTGGGTTTTGCCATCCGGCCACCGCACTTCTAGCCGGTCTACCTTATCCGCATTCCCCAAGCCAAAGTGCAGTATGGGTTCTACAGATCCCAGAAAACCGCGAACGGGATAAAGCTCCCGGACCACTTTTTCACCCGCCACCAGTGCCGTAACCTGCAGGCCAATTCCAGCCGGATTTTTGGCGCCCCCTTCTGCCAAAACTTCCAACCAATGGCCGGTTTCGGAACGCTCTTCGCTCTGGTTATGGTACACAAATGGTGGTTGTTCAAGGTTGCCAACGATCAGGTCTAAATCGCCATCCTGATCCAGGTCAGCGTAGACCGCACTGCTAGAAAAAGAAGCCTCATCCAACTGCCATTTGGTGGTTACTTCGCTGAAGTCAAGCCCACCATTGTTGCGATACATAAAGTTGGGAAGCGCCTTACTCGGAATCAGTTGTAGATAATCCTCGTAGTTAGGAAAGCGTTCTCGGGTAACTCCTCCGGCTGCTTCCAGAGAATCCGTAGTAAAGGATATAAAATCCAAATCCCCTACATCATATCTAAATCCGTTGGAGATGAAGAGATCAACATTACGATCATTATCAAAATCAGCGAGTAAAGGGGCCCAACTCCAATCCGTAGCCGCAATGCCGGTTAGTTCACCAACGTCCGAAAAACCATAGCCTTTACCGTTATTTATCTGCAATTGATTCCTCATGAACTGGTGGCCATACCCGATTCTGGTTAGCGTATTGTACCGGTCAGCCCGCATACCGTTTTCCAGACTCTTCAAGCGAACAGGGTCTTTTGCCAACATATCAAGGGTGATGATATCCGCTAATCCATCGTTATTCACGTCGGCGACATCAGAGCCCATCGAGCTGTGGCTAGTATGACGAAAATATTGGAAGGCTTCATCTCTGAAGGTACCATCCCCCTGATTGATGTATAAGTTATCGGGGTCGATATAGTCATTGGCGACGTAGATGTCCGGCAGGCCGTCTTCGTTAAAGTCATGGATTGCGGTGCTAAGACCAAAGCTCCGGTTAGTAATTCCTGCGGCCAGGCTGACGTCGGTAAACGTCCCGCCATCGTTGCGGAATAACTGATCAGATTCATATTCTTCCTTCGGGCCCATTACCCGGGAAAGGCTTCCGTCGGGGTTTTGGGTTGCCCGGATGCTGTTCACACCCGCGAAATCAAGAGGCGCATTAAGCTGGTAGCAATCCAGGTCTCCATCTCCATCGTAATCGAAGAAAGTAGCCTGGATGGCGGGCCGGTCACTATCCAGGCCAAAAGCAGCAGACTGCTCGGTAAAGACACCGTCTCCTTGGTTGATGAATAATAGATTACGGCGCCCTTTGCGTCCTTCGGGGCTGTTGTCAATCCCCGTACGGGAGAGGTAGATATCGGGTAGGCCATCCGCGTTTACATCAGCGATGCTAACGCCATTTGTAAAACCTCCTGGGGCCTCAATACCAGCAGCGGAGCTGACGTCTTCAAACGTCCAGTCACCTTGATTCCGGTACAGTTTATTCGCTCCCTGGTTACTGACAAAAAAGAGATCCGGAAAACCATCCTGATCATAATCTATCACCCCTACCCCAGCTCCATTGAAGATGTAGGCGTAGGTCGTGTAGTTAAAGGAGAAATCATTCGTGATCTCATTGATAAATTCGATCCCCGTTGCCGTAGGGTCAGCCAATTCAAATAGCTTATCAGCAGCCCCTGAATCGTCAGGAGTTCCTCTCTGAGCAATCGCAGGATCATCTTCCCCGCAGGAAGTGAGTAATAAAAAGAAGAAACAGATTAATAGACGAAACTGGCCCATGGAGGTTTAAACATTGGTGGTGGCCGCAAATATCGTAAAGATCAGGCGGCAATCCTTCCCTACCAGCGTTTGCCCATTTGCACATTGATAAAAAGACTCAGAAATAATGGGCTATTGGAGATTCCGGGTGTCAAATCACTCTCGATGAGTAGGTCCGTGTTACCCAGGAAGAAGTCTGCCATGAGGCCTACTTCAAGTGATTTCGCCAGTTCATCGTAAGCTCCGAAGCCGAAGTGAGCGGCTGCTTTAGCGTGAATACCTGGACGCAACCTGATTTCATCAAGACCAACGGACCAGGCGGAGGCACCGAAGATTCGGTCCTGATTAAGAAACTCTGCCGTGTTGTCTCCCGTATGCCGGATGTCAATAATGGTTCCGGGGCTACCAGGTTCCCCGGCATCGATCTCCAGATAGTAGGGTTTGAGTAAGCCCAGCGTCGGGCCAAACTCATAAGAATAGCCAATGGCAACTCCACGCTGGCGGGCTTTTTCGCTGAGATAAGTCCGCTGACCAAAGCCAAGCCGTAGAGCGTACAGTTGGTTTTCCTTGGCGAAAGTATAAGCTCGGCTAACGCGATTTGTTAGTAGGTTGATACGATCGGGGTTTTCTTTCCGCTCCCTCGAATGCCGAATACTACCAAAAGTAGCCGACCAATACTTCATCTTATCAAAGCTGATCAGCTTCCCGGATCGTACCCCCAAGAAGATGTTTCTGGGCGTAGATATAGCGAAGCTGAAGTTCATCTCATTATCGTAAATGATGCCTTTTCCGGTAGTCCCATAAATATTTTGATTACCGGGTAATCGCTGTTGGGCCGCAAGGGATTGAGACAAAAAAACAGCAACGCAAAGGACAAGAAGAGATCTTAACATAGTAACAAGATAGGCTAATTAGGTTTTAGACAGAAATAACGGGCCTTTTGTTGTGCTAGCAGTCGTTATGAAGTCGCTATTGTCCTCCTGTGTTTGTTTCCCGACATACGGCCGGCCGATAGGCAATGGACTTATTTCAACACCCTATTTTCGTTAAGTCACTCAATTTTGAAGGGTCATTGCAGGCGCCGGTGCGCAGGGTGCAGAGGAACGTTTTTAAAAAGCAAGGGAACTTCCACACATCGGCACTTTTTTGCCACGCAAAGACTACCCCTTACCTTACCCCCAATGAAATACCTATTGCTAACGATTGGCACCCGGGGTGATGCGGAACCCTTCCTAGCCATTGGTGACCTGCTGCAGCAGGCAAGTCATGAGGTTATCATTGCCCTGCCAGAACAACTCTGCCCTTTGGCTGAAGATACTGGTCTGCCCTTTGAAGCCCTTGACCGACGTTTTCTGGAACTACTCGAAGGAGAAACCGCCAGAAATTTCATGGGCCAAAAAGGTAGCGCCATCAGCAGAATCGCACAGCTCATCAAATTGTCCCGGCAGTCAATGTCTGTACAAGACAACATGATTCTTGAACAGCGGGACCTCTTACTGAAGCATCAACCCGATCGGGTCGTTTATCACCCCAAATGCTTAGTCGCTCGCGCCTGGGGAATAGCCAATAAAGGTCAGAGTGTTGGTATTAGCCCCATCCCTAACTGGTTGCACCCCGTTCGGGAATACCCACACATAGCGATCTCGAAAAACTTGGGCACTCGGGGTAATTTGCTCACCTACCAGTTTATTAATTGGGTCACCGCTTTAATGTCCGCCCGATTTATTAAACCCTTCAGGCAGGATTTTTCCGGTACTTCCCTTAACCGGCGGGCTATTGCCAATTACATGAAGAATCAAGAGCGCATGCTCTATCTCATTTCTCCCAGCCTTTTCCCACGACCAGATTATTGGCCAGAACAGGCCAAAGTATTGGGCTACTTCGAACGCACCAAAACAAATAGCTGGGAGCCGGAGCCCGAACTTGTTCGGTTTATTGACCGGTTCGCCGCTGAAGACATCACCTTCATTACCTTCGGTAGTATGGTAAATGCCCGGCCGGAAGCCACGACCGATAACATTGTCAACGTACTCACCCGGCTAGGAATACCCGCCATCATCAACACCTCCTCTGGCGGATTGCTAAAACGCGAAGGAACAGCCGACCATATCCACTTTGTTAACAATATCCCCTACGAATGGATTTTCCCACAAGTCCATAGTGTCGTTCACCATGGCGGTTCCGGGACAACGCATACGGCCACCAGACATGGTTGTCCCAGTCTGGTTTTCCCGCATATCGTTGATCAGTTTTTCTGGAATGAACGGGTGGCTGATTTGGGCCTGGGGCCCAAAGGGGTAAAAATCAAACGCCTGAGTGAGGAACTGTTCGAAAGATTATTGCTTGACCTGAGAGGTAATAAAGATTATCAGTCCAAAGCACAATCGTTTCAAAAAACAATGAGGAGTGAAGGAAAGACGGATACGCTCCTGGAGGAATTGAGTCGCTGATCACCTAGTACAGTGTAATTTAAGATTTTGCCTGTTTTTAAAGAGCCCCTCGCGGCACCTGCGGTCGCGCAAAAAAGCCCCGTTACGATTACTCGTAACGGGGCAAGCCATACATCGTGTCTATATCGATTAAGTCGTACTTTAGAAGCGACCGAGGTCCATGACTTTAGCCCAGGTGGCTACGAAGTCCTTCACGAAGCGGTCTTGCCCATCGGCGCAACCATATACTTCAGCGATTGCCCGAAGCTCAGTGTTGGAGCCAAAGATGAGATCAGCACGGGTGCCAGTCATCTTCACATCACCGGTGGCCCGGTCACGACCTTCGAAGATGTACTCCGTATCGTCTTTAGCGGCCCACTTGGTGCGTAGATCGAGCAGGTTGACGAAGAAGTCGTTGGTCAGGGCACCGGGGCGATCCGTAAAGACGCCGTGGTTGGAACCGTCATAGTTGGCACCGAGCACGCGCAGGCCACCGACCATGGCGGTCATTTCAGGAGCGGTCAGGGTCAGCAGGTTAGCCCGGTCAAGGAGAAGCTCTTCCGTGTAAGTTGGCTCCGTGTTACCGATATAATTCCGGAAACCATCTGTACGAGGCTGAAGTGCAGCAAAAGATTCTACGTCCGTTTGCGCATCACTTGCATCCCCACGGCCAGGAGTAAAGGGTACGGTTACATCATAACCGGCCGCCTTGGCTCCTTTCTCGACGGCAGCAGCGCCACCAAGAATGATCATATCAGCCATGGATACTTGCTTGCTACCAGATTGCGCAGCGTTAAACTCCTTACGAACACCTTCCAGCGTGTCTAGTACGGTAGCCAACTGAGCCGGCTTGTTAACAGCCCAGTCTTTCTGCGGGGCAAGACGAACACGGCCGCCATTAGAGCCACCGCGCTTGTCTGAGTCACGGTAAGTAGAGGCTGATGCCCAAGCGGCAGACACTAGCTGAGAGACCGTCAGGCCGGACGCCAGAATACGGCGCTTCAGTTCTGTTGCATCTGCATCACTAATCAGCTCGTGATCAACGGCAGGAACGGGGTCTTGCCAGATCAGTACTTCAGCGGGAACTTCTTTACCGAGATAACGCTCCCGGGGGCCCATATCACGGTGTGTCAGCTTAAACCAGGCGCGGGCGAATGCATCCGCGAAAGCATCGTGGTCTTTGTGGAAACGTTCGGAAATCTCGCGGTAAGCAGGGTCAACCCGTAGGGCGAGGTCAGAAGTTAGCATGACCGGGTGGGTGCTTTTGCTGGCATCGTGAGCGTGCGGTACCGTACCGGCACCACCACCGTTAACGGGGCGCCATTGTTGTGCGCCAGCGGGGCTTTTGAACAGTTCCCACTCATAGTTGAAGAGGTGGTTGAAGTAGTCGTTCGTCCACTGGGCGGGCTTCGTCGTCCATGCTCCTTCCAAACCGGAGGTGATGGTGTCAGCCCCACTACCCGTGCCGAAGGAGTTGATCCACCCCTGGCTCTGGGCTTCTAGTGGTGCGCCTGCAGGCTCCGCAGCGACGTACTTTTCCGGGTCAGCCGCACCGTGGGTCTTACCGAAGGTGTGACCACCGGCGATGAGGGCAACGGTTTCTTCGTCGTTCATGGCCATGCGGCCGAAGGTTTCGCGGATATCGTTGGCGGAAAGCTGTGGGTCAGGGTTACCGTTTGGTCCTTCGGGGTTAACGTAGATGAGGCCCATCTGTACGGCAGCGAGAGGGTTCTCCAGCTTACGGTCTTCCGTGTAGCGGACATCGTCCAGCCACTCTTTTTCAGAGCCCCAGTAAATGTCCTGCTCGGGTTCCCAGACGTCAGCCCGGCCTCCGGCAAAGCCGAAGGTTTCAAAACCCATCGTTTCCAGGGCAACATTACCGGCCAGAATCATCAGATCTGCCCAGGATAGCTTACGGCCGTACTTCTGCTTGACGGGCCAGAGGAGGAGTCGGGCCTTGTCGAGGTTGCCGTTGTCCGGCCAGCTATTCAGCGGCGCGAAGCGCTGCGTACCGGAACCCGCACCACCACGACCGTCAGCAATCCGGTAAGTACCGGCACTGTGCCAGGCCATACGGATCATGAAGGGGCCGTAGTGACCGTAATCGGCGGGCCACCAGTCTTGAGAGTCCGTCATCAGGTGTGCCAGATCTTTCTTTACCGCATCCAGGTCGAGGCTCTTAAATTCTTCGGCGTAGTCGAAATCTTCTCCCATCGGATCAGAGAGGCTCGAGTGCTGACGGAGAATGCCCACCTTGAGTGCGTTGGGCCACCAGTCTTTATTGGAAGTACCCGCTGAGGCACTTTTCTGTTCTGGGGTGCCGCCTAGAAACGGGCATTTGCTGGAGTCGTTGAGGTCAAAAGCCTCTCCGTTGGAATTTTTCATATGATCCATGATGATAGATTTAGATTTTAGAAGATTGAAGATGGGCTTTTGACTAGCGCTCATCCAATTCTGCGACAAATTTAGTGCAAAGCGCATGATTGTAGAAATTGATTAAATTCAATATCGATAGTTAAAAACTATCAACATTTTCTACCTTTGATCTACTCTAGCAAATTGCAGTTTCCATGTCCATTCAACAACTAAAATACCTCATTGCACTAGATGATCTCCGCCATTTTGGCCTAGCCGCCAAAAGCTGCTTTGTGGCACAGCCAACCCTAACGACTCAGTTTAAAAAGTTAGAAGAAGAACTGGGGATTCAGCTAATTGACCGGCAATCCAGCCCAGTTCGTCCCACCAGGATTGGCGAAAAGGTTATCGCCCAGGCTCGTTTGATTATGGACGATGTAGCGGGGCTTCATTCTTTACTCGAAGAAGAGATCAGTAGTATATCGGGCACCTATATTCTTGGCATCATCCCTACCCTGGCTCCCTATCTGTTGCCTTTGTTCATCCGGTCATTCACGGCGGATTTCCCAGATGTCCATCTCATTGTCCGCGAGATGCAGTCAGAACAAATCATGGAAGGGCTCAAGCGGAAGCAGCTGGACGTAGGTCTGCTAGTTACGCCCCTCGAAGAAAAACAGCTAAGGGAGATTCCGCTTTACTATGAGCCGTTCCTTATATACGCCTCGCCTGAAGAACCTATTCTACAACGAAGCCCACTCTTACCCAAGCACGTAGACCCCAAAAGCTTATGGATTTTACAACAGGGTCACTGCTTTCGGAACCAGATGCTCAACATCTGTAACGCCGCTCCTTCCACCTCTGGAATGACGACTGGTGATGGTTCTGCGCCAGATGTCGGGAGTTTCACCTTTCAGGCGGGCTCCATTGAGACCTTAAAAAACATGGTTCGTAATAATGCCGGCTACACCATCATTCCTGAGATGAGCGTCCATCCCACGACCGACAAGAATCACATCAAACGCTTTGCCCAACCCCAGCCTGCCCGGGAGGTGAGTTTGGTAGTTAATAAGTCCTTCACCCGGGAGAAACTTTTGCTGGAGCTTCGCAAGGCCATTCTGAAGGTCGTACCGGAAGATTTCCGGAAGAACGAGCGGTACGTAGGGGTAGCTTGGCGGTAATTGGGTAGACCAACCTGAATACCTGATTGATCTCCTCGGCGCAAACCATAAACCCTGAATATTCCGCCAGTGATTCCGGAGGAATCACGACCAAAACATGAGTCATCCCGGAGTTTGGGCAACATTTCCTGTATTTTCTCCCCTGTACCCAGTTTGGTTGGCATAAAAAAGCGATCAGCGGACAGCATTCAGAGCTGTTTTGCCTGAATGCTGTCCGCTGATCGCTAAAACCC
>CALIGP010000297.1 GCA_938021455.1 uncultured Lewinella sp.
CCGCTTCATCTGGGACGGGAACCTGATCGTAGCGGGCGAAAACCCTTTCGCGCACTTACCCGCTTACTACCTGGAGGCGGGGAATGAAGTTGCGGGCCTCACGCCAGAACTGTTCGCCAAGCTTAACTCTCCGGACTACTACACAATTTACCCACCCATTGCGCAGGGCGTGTTCACGGCTTCCGCCTGGCTGAGCCCAGGCAATTGGCATGGTGCAGCAGTCGTGATGAAGCTGTTTCTACTGCTCTGCGAGCTAGGGTCGCTTTGGGTAATGTGGCAGTTATTGGGCGCGGGACCGCAGGTGCAATGGCCCCCAACTGGCGCTTCGCGCCAGACCCCAAAGGAGGAAGTATTGGAGCAGGGTACTGCCAGCCTACCAAACTACAAGACTACAAGACTACTTTTCTACTGGCTCAACCCATTAATCATCGTCGAGATTACGGGAAATCTCCACTTCGAAGGTGCTATGGTATTCTTCCTCTTGCTGGCTTATTATCTGCTGCAACGGAGCAAGTTGGTAGCCGGAGCCGTTGCCATGGCGGCCTCGGTGGCGAGTAAGTTATTACCGCTGATGCTGTTGCCGTTTTTGATTCGGCGGTTGTGGAAAACCTCTCCCCAACCCCTCTCCGGAGGAGAGGGGCTACAAGAAAACGCTGAGCGTTTTCTTACGCACGATTCGCAGAGCGAATTTCTTCTCCCCTCTCCACTGGAGAGGGGCCGGGGGAGAGGTTTCTTCCGTTTCCTCCTTTTCTCCCTAACCTTCGGCATCACCTGCCTCCTCTTCTTCCTTCCCTTCCTACTCTCTCCTGACTTCCTGGAAGGTTTTCAAAGTAGCCTGGAATTGTACCAGCGTAAATTTGAGTTCAACGCCAGCCTGTATTACTTAGCACGGGCCTATGGCTACTTCGACGTAGGCTGGAACCAGATCGCCGTCTTCGGCCCGCTGCTGGCCAGAGCCTCAGCCGTCGGGATTCTGCTGATGGCGCTACTCGACCGGCGAAGCGACTGGGCTTCCCTGGCCGCTGGCTGGCTCTTCGCCTTCGTGCTGTATCTGCTTTGCGCCACAACCGTCCACCCCTGGTACCTGAGTGTCCCGATTGCACTATGCGTTTTTACCCGCTGGCGGTTCCCACTCGTATGGTCATTCCTGATCATGCTCACTTACACGAATTACCTGACGGTTCCCTACGAAGAGAATCTCTGGCTGGTGGGAGCCGAATATTTGCTGGTGCTGGGCTTTGCTATCTGGGAATGGCGACGTGTACCCACGGCTTCAGCCGTAGGGTAAATTGTCCGGCTGCAGCTAAAGCCGGAAATACGGTACAACTAACTCCCCCTTTTTTTCGTCTATATACCAAAGCCCTCCGCCGATGAGAAGTCTCCTCTTCCCCCTGCTTCTTGCTACCATCCTTTGCACCTGCGTCCGCGCCCAGGTACTGACGGTAAGCGATGAATTAACTATGCGCAGCGATACGGAGTACGATCTGATCGGCAAACTCGGTGGTCAGGTATTACTCTTTCAGGACCGCGACACCAAGCACCTGCTGACCGCCTACGACCGAAATATGCGCCAAAGCTGGGAAAAAGAACTCGAACTCCGTGGCCGCAACATCCGTCTGATGGAGACCATCGCCAAGCAGGACGGTACGGGCTTTCACCTGCTTTATCTCTTTCGCGATAAAGGGCGAAATTTCCTTCAGCTCGACCAGTACAACCCTGCCGGGAACCTTCAGGACAGCGTCACCCTGGTAGACTTCGGAGCCTTTTTCACTACGCCCGAAGATCAGAGCTTCCGATCTAATGATGAAAAGAAACTGGTACTACTGATCGCGGAACAACAAACCAAGATTCGCTCCATTGGTATTGACCTGGAAAACATGGAATTGCTCTACGACATCGAAACAGAGCCAGAAAAATTCTTCTTCAACGATGATTTCATGCAAGCAGAGGTCACTAACGAAGGGGACCTCTATTTCATCATTGAACGAGACAATTTTCGCAGCAAACGCAAGGAGCATAAATACGAAGTACATACTTTCCGTGCCGCCGACCGGCAAGTCAGCACTTTCGAGATCCCGATGGGGGACAGCCTGACCTACGACATTTACTTCCGCTACGATAATACCAATCAACAACTAGTGGCTGGCGGTCTTTACACGACCAAAGATTTTAACCGTGCTGATGGCTATTATTGGCTAAAGATCGACCCCGCAAATCCCGCACAATCTTTACCTCGTTTCACTCCCTTTCCTACTACCTTGATCCGAAATGTTGAGGGCAAGAAGTTCAACAAAAAAAATCCGGGCATTGATGAGCTATCCGTCCGGGACCTTGTGCTCCGTCAGGACGGCGGCGGGCTGATCATCACCGAAAGAAACCGTCAGCTGGAACGACGAAGCAACGCCAGCAGAACGCAGGTCGTGAACAACTACGGTATCCGTCCGCTGGTCGATTACCACTACGATGAGATGATCGTCTTCAGTATCCACCCCGATGGGAAGCCCCACTGGAGTAACATCCTCCATAAAAAACAGTATAGCCAGGACGACGGCGGCGTCTATTCCGGCTACCTGCTGATGGAAAATCCACGCAGCCTGCGCTTTCTCTTTAACGACGAGATTCGTTTCGAAAACACAGTCAGCGAATACGTTGTCAACGGCCGTGGAGAATTCGATCGCAACAGCCTTTTCAACACCCGAGACCTGAACATGCGCCTGCGCTTTCGCGATGGCATTCAGGTGGCAGCCAATGAGGTGGTGTTGCCCAGTGAGCACCGTAATAAGTTGCGGTTGGTGAAGATGACGTACGAAGTAAAATAGCTTCGCTATTTTACTTCGTAGCGTCGAGACGCGAAAGGCGCTTCGCGCTTTCGCTGATAGACGCCGCTGCGCGGCTTTGTAGACGAAAAACGCGCTGCGCTTGTTTTTCTGGTAGACGCGCTTCGCGCTTTTAGGCCGCTCCCCCAAAAGCAGTCTTTACCGAAGGCGAAGCCTAAAAGCGCAGCGTCTACAAGGCGCGAAGCGCCTTTCGCGTCTAACGCAGCCCAAATCGGAAATGGCGAAGCCATT
>CALIGP010000298.1 GCA_938021455.1 uncultured Lewinella sp.
TTAGGTTTAACCACAGATTGTCACAGATTTACACGGATTGGAGCACAGATTTTTGTTGCTTCGCGACTGAGGTTTCATTAAGATTCCAAAATCAAGAATCACCTTCCGCTACCGCCTAATCGCCTCCACCGGATCCAGCCCCGCCGCTTTCCGTGCGGGATAGGTGCCGAAGATGATGCCGGTAATCAGGGCGACCAAGCCGACAACAAGTAATGTATTGAGGGTGAAGACGGCCTGAAACTGCAGATCATCTACAAACATATTCAAGATGGGGGCTGCGATCAGGGCGACCAGCATCCCGAGAATAAGACCGAAGAAGCAGCCGATGGCGGAAACTGCGACGCTCTCCGCCAGAAATTGGGTAATGATGTTGCCACGGTTAGCACCTACGGCTTTACGAACACCAATTTCGGCCGTCCGCTCCGTAATGGCCATGAGTAAAACGTTCATCACACCAACACCACCTACGACAACGGCAATACCGATAAGGAAGCTCATCACGAGCCGGAAGACGAGAATCCCTTCCGCCAACTGTTCCAGATAGCCGGATTGGGTCATGCTTTCAGTAGCATTCGGAATGTCCGCAAAGTGGCGCTCCAGCCAACCATCAGCGAATTCCTGGGCGGGGAGCACGTCGTGGACGTTGTCCAGGGCCAAGTTCATATCCGGATAAACCTTAGGGGCTTTGGCGAGGCCACTGAGCGCGTTTAATGGCATGACAAACTGTAGCGAGCTGTCGTCGTCATTTGCTCTGAAAACACCACATACGGCCAGCGAGTCTCCGTAGAGATAAACTTGTTTGCCGAGGGCGTTTTCAGTCAGGGTGTCTCCTTCGGGGAGTAACCGCAGGGCGAGCCTGGAATTAATGAAAGCGAGCTTGTCTCCTCGTGTAGCTTCGACTTCGCTAAAGAGCGAACCGTGTAGTATGATTGAATCTGCCGGAGGGTCGAGTATTGGAAGGGTGGTAGCCATGTACCGGAGTCCGATTTTGCTGCTGTCGGAGGTGTAACCAATTGTACTGCCCTGGCTCATTAATTGCCCGGTGGCGGCGTAGGGCATCGAGTCTTGTAACTCCGCCATTACTTCGGGAGAGAGTATGGCAATAGTATCCCGTTCGGTGTAGATACCGTCGACGCGGCTGTCCTTTTGGC
This sequence comes from uncultured Lewinella sp., assembly GCA_938021455.1. Lineage (GTDB taxonomy): Bacteria > Bacteroidota > Bacteroidia > Chitinophagales > Saprospiraceae > Neolewinella. The sequence goes on from CALIGP010000298.1 coordinate 1,152, forward strand.
TACGGATGATCAGGTTCTCCAGCGAACTCCGTTCGGCTATTTTTTCTCTGGCGAATAGCTCCAGCCCGTCGATCATGGCCAGCATAGCGACCAGTGCGCCGACACCGATGATGATGCCCAACACGGAGAGGAAGGTCTGAAAAAAATTATTGCGCAGGTTGCGGAAGGCTTCGGCGAAGGCACGGGTGATGGCTTGGAACATTTAGCTGGCTATTTTATCGCTGGGCCAATGCTTTTGCACGAACTCTATTCCCCTGGCCAGGGTCATGAGCTTTGGAAAGATGGGCTTTTGGGGCAAATAGAGGTCAAGGTTTTTGCCAAAATCAGGGATGCTTCCTTCTGAAATTTCTTTTTCCCAGCCAGCTGTATTCCCTCGTTGAAGACGGCCCTTCCACTCAGCGTCGACCTTTTCAAAAAAAGTAAGGACTACTTCTTTTTCACCGACTTCTAATAGCCGCTTGGCTAGTAACAGGTTCGGTCCTCTTTCTTGAAGTGCGAAACTATTAAAGTTAGATATAGAATCTAGCAGGTGTTGCTTAGCTGCTGAAATGTTTTCATCAGCAACTTCTACCAGGCCTAAAAAGGTATGAATTTGATGATTAGCGATACTACGCTTTTCTTCACGGCCACTATCTTCAAAGGCACCTTCTTCAAGATAACCTTTGTATTCGATGGCTAATTTCCGGAGTCTGGGCCAGGCTTCAGCGCGGTAAGCTGACGCCATAGCATAGGGTAACTGTAAAGAGCGTTTACTATGATTGGAGTTCATTTCTTTTGTGTTTACTCCAAATGTAAGCGCACTACTCATTCCTGAATATTCTCTTGGACTAATGAAGGAATTTCCTCTACGAATCCGTCAATTCACTCTTCTCCACCATCTTAAAAAACCACCACACCAATAAGGCGGATTCTTCCCGATAATCACTTTCTCGAAGGGCAGCGGCGTAGCGTTCCATAACGAGCTCGTCTTTTAGCAGGAAGCCGCGCAGCGTCTGGAGTAACTTGGTGTAGCGGGCAAAGTCTGCTGCGGGCGGGACGGTCTTGGCACCCAGTTTTTCACAGACCGTCTGCAGCAGCCCAGTAGAGTAGGGGGCGTACTTTTCCGGATACTGCCCCATGAGGTAGAGAGAGACCATGTTATAATCATCATCATGATTATGGCTGGGCGTCCGGTCTTTGGGGTGCGCGTCCCGAAAGCGGTTGAAGAGTTCGTTGATGTAAAAACCGAAACGGCCGACGCGGCCTTCGAGGTCGCGGTCTTCGCTGAAGAGATCGCGGAAGGCTTCGCGGACGAAGTCGGGCTCCCAGCGCATGATGGCCAGCATGGCGCGCTTGGGGTCGTAGCCTCCGCGACGGTAGTGGCGGCGGTTGGTCTTGCTGTCCAGCGCCAGGTCGTAGCTCTCCGCCAGGTCCTTGGCCTCGACGTTAAAATGCTCCTGCCAGTTTTTCTGGGTCTCCCAGAGGGGAAGGTGAGCGAGGGCCTCCTCGGTGAGTATCCAGTCACGGAAAGCTAAGATGGCGGCGTCAATTTTAGGTACTTGCATGAGAGGAGGAGCGGCTTTGGTGCTAAGGTATGGTTTGGGGGGGAGAATTGTTATTTAATCCTACTCTCCTGCTTTTTCTGCCGACTGAAGTCGGTGCTGTATTACGAAGCTCTGCGAGCTATTAAAAATCCGTCATGATCAGTAATCCTAAAAATTCTACCTAAATCCTATTAATCCTAATCTCCTTTTTCCCGCCCACTCAAGTCGGCAGTACACCCAATCCTCGTACCTTCACGCCATGGCCACGCTTCCGTCCATCCCGACCCTTTACGACCGCTACCGAGATTTCGACCTGCTGGTCGATTCCCGCCGCTTGGGGGATGCGGCGAAGACACTGTTTTTTGCGCTGCCGGGGCAACGCACACACGGGAATAAGTTTGTGGGACCGTTGTATCGGAAAGGCGTACGGCATTTTGTGGTTCTTCGGCAAGCTCAGCAGGGGGCGCAAACGCAGGTGCAGCAGGAGTTGGAGCAGCAGGGGAAGTACTCCGAAGCGATTTTTCTCCTCACGGACGATCCACTGCGGCTACTACAACAGCTAGCCACTCATCACCGGCGACAGTTTGATATTCCGGTACTGGCGATTACGGGTAGCAACGGCAAGACGATCGTAAAAGACTGGTTGGCCCAGCTGTTGCAACCTTACTTAAATGTCTGCGCCAGCCCCCGCTCGTACAACTCTAGAATTGGGGTTCCGCTCTCTGTCTGGCGGCTTCGGGCGGAGCATGAGGTCGCCATCTTCGAGGCCGGCATCAGCGAAGCCGGAGAGATGGCCGCGCTGGCGGAAATCATCCGGCCTACCTGCGGGCTGTTTACCATGTTGGGCAGTGCCCATGCTGCTGGCTTTTCGGATGCGCGGGCAAAGCACCGCGAGAAGATGACCTTGTTCCGGGGAACAGATTGGGTGGTCGTTCCGGCCGATGACACTGACTCGGTGGGTTTGTTACGGAAGTTGAACGTCGATCCCATCACCCACCTTGGCATCAATCGACGCTGGCTGGAAGTAGATGAGGTGTCGTTGAAGATGGACTTTCCGGATCTACCCACCATTTACCTTGAGAATGCCTACGCCGCCGCTACGGCGGCCTACGCCCTGGGCTTGAACAAAGAACAAATTGCTGCCGGGCTTGATGATTTACGAATACTGGATAACCGGCTCGAACAGCGAGAAGGCCTCCACGGCGGCCCGGTGATTAACGACAGTTACAGCAACGACCTCACGGCCCTGGCTGCTGCCCTGGATTTTGCCGAGGCAAGAGCGAATAGCGGAAAGCTCTGTTTGATATTGGGGACCATCCAACCCCGCTCTTCAAGCTCCCATAGCACCAGCGTTAGCGCCCCTGAAGATGACTTGTTACCTCTCCTTCGCCCACGTTTGACTCGTTTGCTCACCATTGGTGAAACGAATGCCAGCCTAGCTCGGGCCATCTCTGGCGCTCGTCATTTTACCCGCCCGGAAGCCTTGCTGGCTGAACTAGGTAATATTCCCTTCTCTCCTGGCGAGGTTATCTTAATCAAAGGTGCCAGCCAGGAGCGGCTTGATCGGGTGGCAGATACCCTGAGTCGTAAACAACATCGTACGCTGCTGCGAATTGATCTGGCTGCACTACGTCACAACTTCAACGTTTACCGGGCTAGTACCTCGGCCCAAATGATCGTAATGGTAAAGGCCAGCGCCTACGGCGGTGGCGCGCCACCCGTAGCGCATGCCCTGGCCGAAGCGGGCGCTGACTACCTGGCAGTAGCTTATCCCGACGAAGGAAGCCTCCTGCGGGAACACGGTCTGAAACTCCCCATCATGGTGCTTAACGCTGCCAGCCATGACTTTGAGCGGATGGGGAAAGACAATCTGGAACCAGTGGTCCATCGTCTGGAAGATCTGCAGCGGATCAAGGATAGTGGCCTGAAAGTACATCTGGAGCTGGATACCGGAATGGCCCGCCTGGGCTTTCGGCCTGCCGAATTGGAAGGACTACTGACAGAACTAAGGTCGGGTACCTACGAAAGAATCATTTCCTCGGTCTTTACCCACCTGGCGGCGAGCGAAGACGGTGCACACGATGATTTCACCCGCCAACAAATAAGCGCCTTCGATGCCGCTTATAAACGAATCGCTGAAGCGCTGGGGACCTCTCCTCCCCGCCACCTGCTAAATTCCAATGGCATTAGCCGCTTCCCCGAAAACGCCTACGAATACGTTCGCCTGGGAATTGGGCTCTATGGAATTGGTGACGCTGGCAAAGCCTCCGCTTTGCGCCCGGTCCTGACCTTCTCTACCCGGGTGACGGCCGTCTTTGAGCTGAAAGCCGGCGAAAGCATCGGTTATGGCCGCCGGGGAACAATGACGCAAGATGGAAAGGTCGCCATACTTAGCGTCGGCTATGCGGATGGGTTGCCTCGGTTAGCTGGAGAAGGACGGTTTTCCATCCGTATCAAGAGTGGTCTGGCATCCATTATTGGCTCCGTTTGTATGGATATGACGATGGTGGAAGTAACGCACCTGCCCGAAGTAAAAGTTGGTGATGAGGCTATCCTGTTTGGAGCGGGTCACCCCATTGAACTGCTGTCCGAAGCCGCCATGACGATTCCCTACGAAATACTGACGGGGATCGGGCCACGGGTACACCGGGTGTACACGGCCGAGTAGGTGGGCCAACAAGCCTCCAGGTTCCAATCATGCGTTTATCTTTGCGGCTGAATAATAACTTAGCTACGCTCCAAATAATTGATAGAAATAGAGTGTCCTTAAGGTTTTACAAAATAGATTAGATAGTGTATTTATGAATGACCGACTCACTAAGATCGGCGTCTTTTACGACGGTAATTATTTCCTTCACGTTTCCAACTACTACAATTACGATCATCCACGCCGGGCCCGGGTAAGTATTGCCGGTTTGCATCGCTTCATTGAAGCTCGGGTAGCCAATGATGCCGGCCAGCCCGGTAACGCTCGAATTGTCGATAGCCACTACTTCCGGGGAAGGCTTAACGCAACGGAGGCGCAGCAACGAGGATCCGTATTGTATTACGATCGGGTCTTTGATGACATTTTGATGAGTAGTGGAGTTACGACGCATTACAGCCCGTTGCGAACTAGCCACGGCCGACGAGGTGAAAAAGGAATTGACGTCTGGCTCGCGTTGGAAGCCTTTGAATCGGCGATGCTGCGTCAGCTGGATGTTGTTGTTCTCATCGCTAGTGACAGTGACTACGTTCCGCTGGTTAGGAAGCTACATGGCCTGGGCTGTAAAGTGTTAGTTATGGGCTGGGACTTTGAGTTCACAACGGATAACGGAACCCGGATGATTACCCGAACGAGTCAGGAACTACTTGAAGCGGCCAGCCATCCAGTGTTGATGAACGACCTGATCGATAGTCCTGGATCCTCCGGAGAAAAGGACCTGATTGACGGAATATTCGTTACTTCAAACCCAGATAAAAAACGGCGGGAACCTGCCAAAACAGGAGAAGCTAACGCAGCGGTAAAGACGGACAAAAAGGTTATCTTGGAAGAGCCTTCAGAGGGCAGCCCGGGAGACCGGCTGGAGAGCGAAGTTTTTAGCCTTAAAAACGGTTACGGGTTCATTAAATATCCTCCGAATAATCTCTTCTTCCATCACTCCACGATTGAGAATGCTGACTTCAGCGAACTCTACGTCAATGATCACGTAGCCTATACGCTGGCACATAATGACCGAGGGCAATTGGTGGCCACGGAAGTAGAACTGTTGGAAGATTTTGAGGAGGAATAAAGTCAGGCTCAGCCCAATTCTGCCATCCTTCTGAAATGGTCGTTGGTGTTGACCAATTCCTGATAGGTGCCCGAGGCGAGTACTTTACCTCGGTCCAGCAGGTGGATATGATCAGCGTGCCGTACGGTAGAAAGTCGGTGAGCGATGATGAGAATGGTCAGACTTTCCGGCAGCTTGTCCAAACCATCGATGATGGAGTTTTCCGTAATGTTATCCAATGCACTGGTCGCTTCATCGAGCACCAATACAGCGGGTTTACGGAGTAGAGCCCGGGCTAGACCGATCCGCTGCCGCTGCCCCCCACTGAGACGGACACCGTTTTCTCCCAGGGGGGTTGACAGCCCGTCAGGGAGTTCCTCGCGGACGAAAGAAGCCAGCTCAACTAGTTCCAGGACAGCCAGAATGTCGTTGTCCGTCACGTCCTCCAAGTGGCCAAAGGTTATGTTGTCCCTTAAGCTGCTATCATAGAGGAAAACAGTCTGGGGAACGTAGGCAAGTTGTCTGCGCCACGCCTTTATCGTGGTAGCGTCAAGTTCCCGGTCATCGATCAGAATTCGCCCCGAAGTGGGCTGTAGCAGCCCGGTGAAAATGTCCACCAGGGTTGTTTTCCCAGAGCCGGTTTTACCAACAAAGGCAGTTGTCTGACCCTGTGGAATAGCCAGGCTAAGGTCCTGAAAGAGCGGTGTCTCCATTGCGGGAAAGTGAAAGCCAACGCCATTTGCAATTATCCGATGGTGAAAAGAAAGTGCGGAGTGCTGTTGTGGAGCCGCTTCTGACTGGAGAAGACTGGCTTCCAGGTCCTCCTGTAATCTATCCAGCACAACCTTATGTGTCCGGATGGTAGCGATTGCTGCGTATACTTGCTGTAAAGCCGGTAGCAGCCGATATCCGGCAACGGCAAATAAGGTTAATGTCGGTAGGATTTTGCCCAATTCTCCAGCCTGAATGTATAGGATAAGTGTTACTCCTATGATGCCACAATAAGCGATGATCTCCAAAAGAAACCTCGGGGTTTTATTGATAAGAGAAATGGTAGGGTTGACCTTCAGTAAGGTATCCGTGTCCTCTCGATAACGATCCGTAAAGTGGGCTTCATTACCGTAGGTCTTTACGGTCTTAATACCCTGTAAAAGTTCTTCCAGTGTTCTAACTCTCCGCTTTGCCGCCCGCATTTTTCGCTCTCCAAGTCGACTAAGCATCTTCTTCCTGAACTGGTAAATCAGGAGGTAAGCCCCTCCAAGTACAAGGCCAGTGCTCAGGGCCACCTTAGGACTGACTAATATCAAAAGCAAGACGATGACAATTGTAATGCCACCCTGAATCATCAATGTGATGACAGGACTCAAGATGCATGACACGATGACCATTATTTCACTGACAACGTGAACTCTTAGGTCTGCCGTGTTTCTCTTTAGAAAGAAGCGATAGGGTTGGCCCAGGTAGTAGTCGAGTAACCTGCTCCCCATCTGAAAGTAAATCTTCCACTGAAACTTCTCTTGCCAGTAGTTAATGGCAGTAGCCATCAGCCGGGAAGCGGTCAGAAGAATCATAACTCCTACTCCTGCGGAGATAATGAAGGAGCGAACGTCCGTAAATGCTCCAAGCGTGTAGAGTTGGTTTAGCCAGCTATTTGTAGCTACCTTTTCCGGAGCAGCAAGCAGCGCCATAAAGGGCAAGACACTGGCTATGCCAACGATGTCCAAAAGCGAAAGCAAAGCAATTCCAATGGCCAACCAGACAAACTGGTGGCGCTCCCGTTTAGTAAGTATGGAGAAGATGCGTCTGATGATGCAAAGATAGCGGGATTACCTTCGATTCTGATCTGTAATAAAAAGGAGTAGCCAATCGATTGTTAAATCAAAATTGTATACAAAATTGCGGTGACGTGGAGTATTCGCCGTATCTTACCTTCCGATCTACTTCACTACCTAAGGGAGGAAACAGCGTGGGAAACCAGCAGTCGTAGAAAAAATGGAGTCCAGAAATGAGTACAGCTATTTCCACTATTAGAATCGGGACTATTTGCCTTTTAGCAGGTCTCTCCTTTAGTTTTTTTGCCTGCGGGCCAGACTTGCGTGATGGGGTTGCCGAAGCCTACGAGACACTACCCGAAACGGTAGACTTTAATTTCCACGTCAAGCCCATTCTCTCCGATCGCTGCTTTGCCTGCCATGGCCCCGATGCACAGAACCAACAAGCGAACTTACGGCTGGACGAAGCAGCGGGAGCCTACGCCTTGCTGGCTAGTGGTAATGGTCATGCCATTGTTCCGGGAAATGCGGGCAGAAGTTCTTTGGTCAGCCGTATTAACTCCCCTGATCCGGAATTGGTGATGCCGCCACCGGAGTCTAACCTGACGATGACAGATCGGGAGATCGCTATTCTCACCAAATGGGTAGAGCAGGGAGCCGAGTATAAAAAACATTGGGCCTTTACTGCGCCGGTGAAACCGGCGGTGCCAGAGGCCGGAGAGGGATGGGCTGTTAACGAAATAGACCGATTCGTATCTGCCAGGCTCGGGCAGGAAGGCATCGAACCCGCCCCGGCAGCTAGCCGGGAACACCTCATCCGTAGAGCGTACTTTGACCTGAACGGACTGCCACCCGCCGTGGCCGAGATCGACCGCTGGCTCAATGACACAGGAGACGACTGGTACGAAAGAATGGTTGATGAACTTCTTAACCGCCCCGCCTACGGTGAACGCATGGCCGCTCACTGGCTTGATGTAGCCCGTTTTTCCGACAGCGAAGGCTACCTCGATGATTTTCACCACGCCATCTGGCCCTATCGTGACTGGGTTTTGCGTGCTTTTAACGATAACCTTCCTTACAACCGGTTCATCGAGCTTCAAGTTGGCGGAGACCAACAAGAAGGTGCCAGCACGGACGATAAGCTGGCGACTACCTTCCTCCGCGCTCACAAGCAAAACTCCGAAGGTGGAATCATCCCTGAAGAGTTTCGGGTAGAGTACGTTGCGGACCGGACCAACACCGTTGGCACGGCATTCATGGGGCTGACCGTCGGTTGTGCTCGCTGCCATGACCATAAATACGACCCTATATCTCAGCAGGATTACTTCGAGCTATTTGGTTTCTTCAATAATACGGTAGAACGGGGCGAGGGCCTTTTCGGATTGAACTCAGGAGAAAACGGGCAGGATGTGATGAATAAATTGGCGATGAACGCCGGCCCAACTCTGCCGCTCCCCAACGAAGAGACGGAAGCTATTCTGGCAAAGATTAAAGAAATGATCTCCGAGGCAGAAAAGGAAGTCGAAGAAGTGCGGAAACGAGCCTCTGCACCTGCCCCGATAGCTATCGGGGCGCCCTCCTTGGCCTCCCTCGAAAGTTACGTGCAAAAGCAGACGGTCAACTATCTGACCTTTGATGGGCCGCAACGGGACATCGCTCCGGGCGGCGAATTTCTTCGCAATAGCATGAAAATTGTCGAGGGGAAATACGGGCAGGCAATTGAATGTGGAGATGGACAGTACGTCGTCAATGGGGATGGCTCCCGCTTTGAACGCAGCGAACCCTTTACCGTCAGTTTTTGGATTCAGGCCAATAAATTCACGCCCGAAGGCCACGTTTTCTACAACGGGAATAATAAAAACCAGGGCTATCGGGGCTGGGACGTCTGGGTGGATAGTAACCGCGTACACGTCAGACTTAGCCACGCTTACCCTTTTCAGAGCATTGATTTACGGGTCGATGAAGCCCTGGAAAACGGTGAGTGGACCCACTTCGTCTGGACTTATGACGGTAGCAGCAAGGCCAGTGGGATGAAAGTCTACCGCAACGGGAAGGTCGTTCAACCCGCAGTGATGCGCGATTTTCTGCGGAGAAGTACGCTGCCTTACACCGACTCGGCCCCACTGGTATACGAGCATTACCGAGGCCTGATGATCGGTGCCCGACATTACGATCAGGATTTCGTAGACGGCAGAGTGGATGAGATCAGGGTACTAAAGGTAGAGGCCGGAGGCTTGATCGCGCGCTACCTGTATGAAGGAGGGCACTTTGGTAAGTTCGGCGGGGGGCGCGGACGCAGGTTCAAAGTAGGAACCGAGAGCAGTGAACTACAAGGTTACGCCAGCTTGCACCAGTCTGCAATAGCCCGAAAAGCCCGAGACCGATTACGGGATCTCCGTACCCAGGCCGTAGAAACGATTGACACCGTTCGGGAAATCATGGTTATGGGAGACGATGACACCCGAATCCGCCCTACCTACATCCTTGATCGCGGCGTCTACGACGCCCACGGAAAACAAGTATTCCCTAATATCCCCGAAGCGCTGATGGACTGGCCCGAAGGCCTGGAAAAAAACCGCTACGGCCTTGGTAAATGGCTTACCCATCCGGACAATCCGCTCACGGCCCGCGTAGCCGTCAATCAGCTGTGGTATCTTGTCTTTGGGCGAGGCATCGTTGAATCCGTCGAAGATTTCGGAAACCAGGGCTCGCTGCCTACTCATCCAAGCCTGCTCGACTGGCTGGCCGTCGACTTCCGCGAAAACGGCTGGAATGTCAAGCGCCTGATACGGCAGATGGTCACTTCAGCTACTTACCGCCAAAGCTCTGTCATCCGGCCGGAGTTAAAGGACATCGATCCCGACAACTACCTCCTCGCCCGAGGGCCACGGTACCGCCGCAGCGCAGAGATGATCCGAGACAATGCCCTCGCGGCAAGTGGTTTGCTGGAGGAGAAAGTAGGTGGGAAATCTGTTTTCCCTTACCAACCTGTCGGCCTTTGGGAAGATGTGAATAACCACGCTCATTCACCCTCCTATGTTCCCGATGAAGAGGAAGGCCTCTACCGACGCAGCATCTATACCTTCTGGAAACGTAACGCTCCTGCGCCCGCTATGATGATCTTCGATGCCACCACCCGTGGTGAATGCCAGGTAAGACGCATCCGGTCGAGCACCCCGCTACAAGCGCTTGTGTTGCTCAATGACCCCATGACGCTGGAAGCCTGCCGGGTCCTGGCCAGCAACTCGCTAAAAGAAAATATTGACCCTGCCGCTGCTGCGGAAACGGTATTCCGGACCCTGATCGGCCGCTTCCCGACGGCGGAAGAAAAAGGAATTATCACCCAGTACTTTGAAGACGAGCTGTCTTACTTTCATGATCATCCTCTGGCCGCAGAGGACTTCCTCCGAACGGGCTATCACAACACCGACCTGAGTGCCGGCCCGGCTAAAGTGGCGGCACTTGCACGGGTAGCCAATACCGTCCTGAATTCTACCGAAGGCTATTACAAGAATTAGTCCTTTAGTCCTTTGGTCCGTTGGTAATTTGGGCTGCCGCTGCTACATGAGTATCTTCCAGAACATAAACCTTGCCGCCTCCAAAATGCGGTAGCCCAAAATACCAACGAACTAAAAGACCAAAGAACCAACCCCTCCAAAATGCGGTAGCCCAAAGAACCAACATACCAAAGAACCAAAATGACCGATCTCCAACGCGCCCTCTATCACGCCTCCCGCCGGGAGTTCCTCAAAACGACCACTAAAGGGATGGGAGCCCTTGCCCTGGGTAGCCTGCTCTCCGGTAATTTACTGGGAGCCAGTAATCCGGTAGAGAATGTTCTGAACGGCGGCGGACAACTTGGAAAGCTCCATCACGCCCCGAAGGCCAAACGAATCATTTATCTGTTTCAGAGTGGCGCGCCGAGCCAGATCGAAACCTTTGATTATAAACCCATGCTTAATCAGCGATGGGGAGAGGAAATCCCAGACTCCGTACGAGGTAACCAGCGGCTGTCGGGCATGCTCGCTTCTCAGTCCAGTTTCCCGCTCGTAGGTTCGGCCTATGGCTTTAAGCAACACCCCAAAACGGGCGGCTGGTTCAGTGAGTTGATGCCCTTCACCAGCCAGGTGGCGGAGGACCTTTGTGTCGTGAATTCGATGTACACCGAAGCGATCAATCACGAGCCGGCGGTTATCTTTTTACAGACGGGCTCTCAGCAAGTAGGCCGGCCAAGTATTGGTAGTTGGATGAGCTACGGGCTGGGCTCAAGTAACCAGAATTTACCCTCCTTTGTCGTCTTACTCTCTAAGGGGAAAGACGATGCCCAAAACCTAAACAAGCAGGCTTGGAGTAGCGGCTTTCTGCCGAGTCACCATCAGGGAGTTCAGTTTCGTTCCGGCTCCGATCCGGTGCTTTACCTCAGTAACCCGGATGGCATCACCCGAGACCGCCGCCGCCGAGAATTAGACGTACTAACGGCATTGGATAAAGAACAACAGAAGGAGTGGGGTGACCCGGAGATTGACTCCAAGATCAGCCAGTACGAAATGGCCTATCGGATGCAGGCGAGTGTGCCGGAAATTACGGACCTCAGTGATGAGCCGGACTACATCTTCGACCTCTACGGACCGGACGCTCGCAAGCCCGGGACCTTTGCGGCTAACTGCCTGCTGGCCCGTCGTCTGGCGGAACGAGACGTACCCTTCGTGCAGCTCTACCATATGGGCTGGGACCAACACGGAAACCTGCCGCGCGACATCAAGAAAATGGCGGAGAGCTCCGACCAGGCCAGCGCAGCGCTGATTAAAGACCTGAAGCAACGTGGCCTTCTGGAAGACACCTTGGTGGTGTGGGGAGGAGAATTCGGGCGTACGAGCTTCAGCCAGGGAAAATTGACAAAGGAGAACTATGGTCGTGATCATCATCCCCGCTGTTTCAGTATCTGGATGGCAGGTGGTGGCGTTAAAGCCGGAACGGTCTACGGCAAAACGGATGATTTTAGCTACAACATTGCCGAGAACGGCGTCCACGTCCATGATCTGCAGGCGACGATGCTACATCTCCTGGGGGTCGACCACGAGAGGTTCATCCATAAGCACCAGGGGAGGAGATACCGACTGACGGATGTACATGGGCATGTGGTGAAGGGGCTGTTGGCGTAGAGTAAATCCTGGCTGAGACGCTTGGTTGCTGAGCCTGCCGAAGTTTCCGTGTCGAGCCGGGCAAGGGAGCGATAACGACTTTGCCCGTGGTAACGACTTTGCCATTTGAAAGCTGCCGCACTGACCGTCATCTAAAGTTTGTTGGCCTGTTTTTCGTTCGGAGTCGCGCGATCAATCGGGCGCCGGAGCGCAGGTGCAAAAAAGGTAACAAACAGCAAAAGCAAACCTTGCCCTATCTTCGCGCCAAATCGTTACC
>CALIGP010000299.1 GCA_938021455.1 uncultured Lewinella sp.
GCGGTTACCGTGGCGGCGGCGGCGGCGGTGGTTACCGTGGCGGCGGTGGCGGCGGCGGTTACGACCGTGGCGGCGGTGGCGGCGGCGGCGGTTACGACCGTGGTGGTCGCGGCGGCGGCGGCGGCGGTGGAAGCTATGATCGCGGCGGAAGCGGCAGTGGTGGCGGAAGTCGTTATGACCGTGGTGGTCGCGGCGGTGGATTCGACCGCAATAGCGGTGGAGACGAAGGCGGCGGCGGAAGCCGTTACGATCGTGGTCGCTACGATCGCAGTGACTCCTCCAGCGATGACATGGAAAGCCGTGGCAACTTCAATGACTACGGACAAAGCCGGCGCCCGCGCATGACGCGCAGCGATGACAACCACCAGGATTAATTCTCCAGATTGTCAACCGACTACCAAAAAAGCACCCGTGAGCATCCCGCTCACGGGTGTTTTTTTGTTGGGTAAATAGTAGATTTGCCTTCCCGAAAATCACACCAGTAAGTACTACCTGTTCTCAACAGCCGTTTTTCGGTCTACGTATATTCGTAAAACACCAAGCGAATTCTACCCTTACTTCTTTCGATCATGCAAAAGATATTCCTCTTTCTACTATCCCTCTGCTTTGGCCTGGGCCTACAGGCTCAGTTGATCATCACTGACCCCGCCGCCCCTACGGACGATCAGGCTGTAACCATCACCTTTGACGCCACCCAGGGCACCGGCGGGCTGGCCAACTGCAATTGTGACGTCTATCTCCACACTGGCGTCATCACCAACAACAGCTCCAGCGCAAGCGACTGGAAGTACGTACCAACGGAATGGGGCGTAGCCAATTCGGATTGGAAACTCACTCCGGTAGACGGAGAGTCCAATAAATTCACCTATACCTACGGCCCTAGCATTCGGGAGTATTTCAATGTTCCGGATGGAGAGCAAATCCAGAAAATTGCCTTTGTCTTCCGCAATGCGGACGGAACGATGGAAGGTAAAGCCACCGGCGGAGCGGACATCTTCGTAGACGTTAGCGCCGGAGGCGGAGCCCTCGGCCTTACCGTTGTAGGTAACCCTGGCCAGGATAGCTGGCCCCTTGGCAAACCCTTATCCGTTCTGGCTGGCGCTACGGCGGAAGCTAACCTGGAGATCTATGACAACGAAACACTCGTGGCTTCGGCTACCGATGTTGAACTCGCCGCTGACCTAGAACTCACTACTCCCGGAGAACACGTCATTCGCTTCGTCGCGCGGAGGGGCGCTGAAGAAGTATCCGAAAGCTTCACCTTGGATGCCGAACTGGTTGTTGAGTTCACCTCACCCGTCAGGGGCTTCGTTTCTGCTTCTGCAGGAGAAAATGTTTTCCTGGTCGGGACTTCTTACCTCGCCAGTGATTTATTCCTTACCGACGGAACAAGCACCTTCTTTTCCGGTAATGCCACGGACTTCTCCGAAAGTGTAACCCTGCCGGACGCAGGAGTGACTACCTACACTATTAATAGCAGCTATCTTGGAGAGACGGCGGTGGACCGCGTCACCTTTGTCACCGGTGAGCCCGACATAGCCGAGCCACCAACTGGCCAGCGCTCCGGAGCCGTCGACGGAGACAGCGGAGAAGTTACCCTACAACTACGCGCGCCCGGCAAGTCCGACGTCTTCGTAATCGGGAACTTCAACAATTGGAACCCTACGGCAGAAAGTCGAATGAAACGTTCTGCGGATGGTTCTACTTTCTGGGTTACCCTTTCCGGCCTGGAAGAAGGGGAAGACCTCCTGTATCAATACCTGATCGATGGCGACCTGCGCCAGCCCGACCCCTATAGCACGCTCGTGCTGGACCCCAACAACGACCCCTTCATCACCGAGGCCACCTTTGCGGACATACCCGACTACCCTTCCCTTGCTACTACTGGTATCATTAGCTGGCACCGGCGCTCCGTCGCCCCCTACAACTGGCAAACCGAAGACGCCTACGACCGCCCGGACCCCGAGCGCATGGTCGTCTACGAACTCCTCATCCGTGACTTCCTGGAAGATCATAGCTTCAAGTCTCTGACGGATACTCTGGACTACCTCGAGCGCCTCGGCGTCAACGCCATCGAGCTCATGCCCTTAAATGAATTTGAAGGCAACCTAAGCTGGGGCTACAACCCAAGCTTCCACATGGCCCTGGATAAGTACTACGGCAGCCCGGACGACTTCAAAGCCTTCGTTGATGCCTGTCATGCCCGAGGCATGGCCGTTATCCTCGACGTCGTTTACAACCATGCCTTCAGCCAGTCTCCCCTCGCCCAGATGTGGTGGGATCGAAGTAACGCCCGCCCCAGAGCAGACAACCCCTACCTCAACGTCACTGCCCGCCACCCCTTCAACGTTGGCTATGACTTTAACCACGAAAGTGACCTGACGAAAGAGTACGTGAAAACCGGACTCGAATACTGGATCGAAGAGTTTCGGATCGATGGCTTCCGCTTTGACCTCAGTAAGGGTTTTACCCAGGTTTTCTCTGGCAACAACGTTGGCTTTTGGAACCAGTATGACGCCAGCCGCGTCGCCATCCTTAAAGATTATGCTGACCACCTCTGGAGTGTAGACAATGAAACCTACATGATCATGGAGCACCTGGCCGAAGTCAGCGAGGAGAATGAACTCGCCGAATATGGTAACGGGATGTACTTCTGGTCCGGTTTCCAGCCCCATGATGCTTACCTGGAAGCCTCCATGGGCTACGGGGGAAACATCCGAGATGTACTGGCCAGCAATCGAGGGTTCGATAGTCGCCGGCTGGTCGCCTATATGGAAAGCCACGATGAAGAGCGAATGCAGTTTAAGAACGATCAATTTGGCAACTCGGCCAATGGCTACAACGTTAAAAATCGCCCTACCGGCCTAAGTCGGATTCAGCTGGCTTCTACCTTTTTCTACACCATTCCCGGGCCAAAAATGCTCTGGCAATTTGGTGAACTAGGCTATGACTTCAGCATCAACTACTGCCCTGGCGGAGGCATTGATCCGAACTGCCGGGTAGACAATAAGCCCATCCGCTGGGATTACCGCAATGACCCGGACCGACAAAAAGTATATAACTGGATCGCCGACCTGAATTATCTGCGCAACAACTACGACTTCTTCCACGGTACGATCTCCCGCCAGCAGCTGTCTGGCAATGCAAAGATTGTTCACCTCGAAGGCTCGGACGGCACGGCAGCCATTGTGGGTAATTTTGACGTTAACCCCTTCCGTACCGCCAGCGTTTTCCCCTTCGCCGGCACCTGGTACGACTACGCTACTGGCGAGTCCATTACCGTTAATGATCCCGACATGGTGGTTGACCTGGAAGCCGGAGAACACCACGTTTACCTTGACCGTCCAATCGCAAGAGGCGGCGGAGACCTTAGCACATCGACCAACCGCCGAGCTATCGCCCAGCTTCAGCTGGAAGTGAGCCCCAATCCTACGGAAGGGCGGCTGCGCCTTGACTTCGTACTGAAAGAAGCCGGCTCTATAAGCATTGATCTCGTGGACGCGACCGGGCGGGCGATTCGCTCACTTTACCGCAGCCAACTCTCCTCCGGCCCACAACAACTTTCTCTGAATACGGGAGACATACCGGCAGGGCTTTATTTCCTCCGGGTTTCAGGAGGTATGGGAACGGCGGTTCGTAGTCTGGTGGTTCGGTAGGTTGGTCTTTTGGGCTTTTGGTTCTTTGGTCTTTTGGTTCTTTGGGCTACCGCACATGGGAGGCATGGGAGGCATGGGAGGCAAAAAAACAAGGCCCTAGTTCTCATGCAGTTACGATCACCTAGCCGTATTTAAACGTTTATAAACGTAAGTATCCGTATAAAAAACGACTAGGAGGAAATAAGTAACTCAGCTTTGCGACTCACCAAAATGCAGTTTCATGGCAGATTCAAGATTTAAAAGCTGGCAAGCCTATGAGCATTCCTTTAAATTGGCAGGGTCCATTTTCAGGATGACTCATGGTTTCCCGAAGGAAGAAATGTACAGCCTTACCGATCAAATTCGTCGTTCTTCTCGCTCCGTCTGTGCTAATTTAGCGGAGAGCTATGGTAAGCGTACATACCCAAAACATTTTCAATCCAAGCTAACTGATTGCGCCAGCGAAAATTTCGAGACCCAGGTCTGGCTCGATTTTGCGCTGGACTGTAATTACATCACGACAGATATCCACGGCAAATACATCGACGCTTCAGAACGTGCGGGAAAACTAATTAGCTATATGCTAGCTCATCCTGAACAGTTTTTAAGCGCAGGTTTTAAGCGTCGTTAGACCGCCAGGACTCTATCGCCTCCAAAATGCGGCAACCCCAAAAGACTAACGGACTAACGAACCAAAAGACTAACCTCAAAGCTTGTCCCACCGCAACCGCAGCGTCCCGTCCACTTCTGAGATATTGATATTAAAGTTGTTCTCCGTAAGGCGACTGATGGTCCCTACCCAGCGAAAGGCAAGGAAACCCCGGTTATCAAAGAAGTCGGCATCCAGGGTGAATTCCAGATCGTCGTCAAGGTCGCGCAGCGCGTCAATGAACCAGGGGCCTGCGAATACTTCTCCGTTTCCGGCGACGTATTCTACGGTTCCATCCGGGAAGAAAGTGATGCGGTCGTTGCGGAATTCATCGGTGATGTTATTATTGAAGAGGGCACCGTCTTCATCAAAAGCGGCATTATCAATTACCCAGGTGCCCACCAAACGGTCTTCCCGACGTTCAATTCGGTCGCTTACGGAACAACCACTGGTGATGATAAAGAGGAAAGCTAAAAAGAAGTACAGGTTTTTCATATCGGGCTTAATTAGTTGAGACATATAACTAAGGTCCGAAGGAGAAACCATCGGGTTGCAGCCCGCCAGCTGATTTAAGTTGGTTTTAACCGGAGAAAGAGCACATTAGGGCCATCTTAAGATTTTGGCAACACTCGCAGCAGCATATGGGCGAGGGACCGCAGGTGCAAAGGCGGTTCTTAAGGAGCAAAGAGCAACTCTCTACCCTGCTCTTACTACTTTTCCTTGCTCCTGCGGCCGCGCCGTCTCTCCTGCCGTGCTGCCTTTCGTAACGCTCGCTCCGCTACTTTGATGCTCTTAAGCTCCTCCAGTCGTCCCCGATCCCGGAAATACCGTTTACGACCGAGCCGGAACCGAACCTTCAGCTCTCCATTTTCATCGTTCTCAACCACTAGATAGACCTTGCGCCCTGCCTGCGCGTAGCCCGTAAGCGGAGGAACTTCCGTCAGCACTCCCCGACCAATGTTCCGCAGCGGAATAGAGATCAGTAGGTCTGCTCCGCCAAGGGTGTCGTAGCGCCCCTCAACGAACAGCTGCAAAGGGGTGGACTGTATCTCCGTTTCCGGCAACCAGACCTGCCCGCTGTCAAAGTTCATATTGACCAACAATGGCGTCATTTTTACCCGTTCAAAACGCTTTCTCATCTTTAGCTTGCGCCCTATTTCCTGGAGTATGGGCCAATTACTGATCTCTCCATCGGTTAACCGCAAGTCGATTTCCCCCACCGTCTGATCCATCAACACCATCTTCTGCCGATCATTCAGCTGCCCCTGAAATTTCCCCTCCGTAAACAACATCCCCCGGAGGACCTTTGGCATTGCCCCATCAAGCCCCCTAAAGTTATTTGCTTTTTCGCTCAACGCGTTAAGTGCTAAGGAATCTGTTTTCCACTCTACCGCGAAGGGGAAGTTTTTCTCTTTGTTGTAGTCATAGTTAGCGGAAAGCTGTACCTCACCACCCGCAATGCTGAAACCGGATTTTTCCAGTATCAGGCGGGTAGAATCATCCCGCCGGAAGCCTGCATAGATGTCTGTGAATTCCGTCCCGTCATTCGCAAAAAAAGTATCCACCTTCAGGCTAATATCCGGGCGAAAGGAAGAGAATATACCCTCTACGGCGACCAGTGACTGACGGAGATTGAAGCTGGCCGAATCGGTCTTTGTTTGTACTGTTTCGGCGAGGTCTGGCGGCATGAGGTACTGAAAATCTGACAGCCGAACACTTTGCGCCGTTGCGTCCGCTTTCATGCTAAAAGTACGGCCCATGTCAGGATACAGGAAGGCCGTGAGCCGGTCCATTACGCCACTAACATTGACGTTACTCCGGGTAAATTCAGAAAACAACTGCAGCTCGAAAGTGGCCTGTTCGTTCTTCGCGTCCACCACAAACTTGCGAATGGGCAAATAGACGGCGGCGGGGCGGTAGGTAATCCTGCTGCTGTCAATCTGTAGGCGGAGGGAAGAATTTTCAATCAGATCACTCAGCTTTGCCGGAGTGCCCACCATATCCAGGTCAATATGAAATTTTCCGGCCCCAAAGAAAAAGTCTTCGGCGGCAAAAAGATGATTAATGAAGCTGGGGTCACCGTCCAATTGTAACTGCGATTGAATCCCCTCCGCACCTGGTCGGTAATCCAGGGTTCCGGCAAACTGATTCCCCGTCCCTTCCTCGAAGGCCAGTTTACCAAAGTTGTAACCCGCTGCAATACCGAAGGTATCATCAATCACGCCCTTGTGGTAGAAATCTATGTTTAGGTCAGTGGGCAAGGAGTCCAGCCCTTCCGGCAGGCTAAGTCCGAAATATTCCAGGCTTGGCCGCAGGCGGTTCAGGTTCAGGTCCTCTGTATTTATTCCAAGCTGAAAAGGCGTTTGTGCAGACTGGCCCAAGCCAAGCCTGGCGGACAGATCAATATCGCTTTCCTCCCACTCAAAAGTGGTTCTTTCCAGCACCAGGGTATCTCCATCAAAGCGCATCCCTGTTTTGAAGTCCTTAACCGAAAAGACGTCGAAGTAAGCCACCGTATCTATCTGCACTTCAATGTGCGGACGGAATGCCCCCTGTAAGCCAAGTAGAGCTTTCTTCATTGATTCTTTACGCTGTTTATCGCTCATCTCTTCCTCCGAGCTCAAGACACCATCTTCTCCAAAAATATTGAGGAAGTCCGTCCATCCGAGGCGAGGGGAAGTGAGGGTAACGTCGGTCCGGATGTTTTCTGCTGGCCGGTCCAACAGCAGGGGAAGGAGGTTGTCCAGTTTACCCTCTAACCCAAAGGCGAAGTCTGACTTCCGCGCAATACTCTGCAAAGAAAACCGGATATCTTTATCTCGCTTTCCTAGCTCAAGGCTCCGTAAAGGGAAAAGAATTCCTGCTGGCCGATAAAGAACGTCTACGTTGCGAAACGTCAGGTCTCCATCACTCGTCGTGATTATTTCGTCTACGGAATTCAGGGAGGCATCAACGTAGGTCTTCAGCCTAAAGCGCCCGCCTTTGAAAATAAAATCACGCGTTTTGACGACATCGTTAATTTCATCAGATGGGCCAAAGGCCTGCACGGGAGCCCGTAAGCGCAGGTCATTCCGGGTACCGCGAAGAACGGCTTGGGGCATTTTCACCAAAAGCTTGCCCCAATAGCCTTCCGTGCTATCCAGCCTTATCAAAAAGTTCTTCTTACTACCCGCAATTCCCCCTTGCCCAACCGCCAGTCGATTGGTAAAATTGCCGGAAGTATGCAGCTTACCGAAGAAGTACTTCCCGATGGCAACGTCGTGTCCTGCGATGGAAAAATCAACGCTGATTTCCGGGTCCTTCGGTCTGTCGGGTCTTTCCCGTACACTAACATCTGCTTGAAAAGGGCCAGATATCCGGTATTTGCCTAACTTTTTTTGCAGCGCCTCGGGTAGCAGCGCGAGTACTTCCTGATAATTGATGGCTGCCTTCTTAATCTCAAGGTCTAGCTCTTTACGGCCATTCCGGCCAATCAACAAACCAATATTATAGGGCTCTTCATTGACGAAAAAGTACGTTGGGGCAAGTGCCCAGGCGGTGTCTCGCATCGTGAGCCAAGCTTCCCCGCTCAAAGAAGAATTGTCCAGATAATGCCCCTTCAAGGTGTTAAAGGCGATACCTTTTACATCTGCCTCTAATTTCACATCAAAGTGAACCTCTCCACCGATCCCTTTTTCAGCGATGGTCCGCAAGCTGTCCAGATAGAATTCCATCTTCTTGTGCTGAGCGGCGTAGTGATAGCCTACGTCAAAGTCTTCGAGATCAACAACTACCCCACCCCAGTCAATGGCAGGGTTTAGTAAACTGTGTAACGCCGGCGGCGCGTCCTGGTCAGTCTTATTGGAGGGGTTCCCAAAATTAGCTACCCCCATGGAATCCCGCTTAACGTAAAGCCCTCCGCCACGGATTCGGACCTGCTGAACCATCAGGGTGTCCCTCAATAACTTACTAAGCGAAACGGCTCCAACAAATTTCTCTGCGGATAGCAGAGCGGGCTCTGAAGAAGGTCGCTCACTATCCCGAAGCTGCAGGCTATCAATCGTGACATTTAGTACGGGAAAGGTACTCCAGAACCTAAAGTCAAGATCAGCGAAAGCGACCTCAAGCCCCGTCTTCTCCGCCAGGTCATCGAGCATCTCTTGCTTACTTGACTCCAGATAGGAATTAATGGCGACCCCCACACCTGCCAGCAAGAGCAGCAAAATGGCCAATAACACCAGTAAAACACGAAGAATCTTTCTAAACATAGTAGGGATGCAGCGCCAGAAATTTTATTCCTTTACGGCCAACGATAGGGAAACCCGACATAAAGGTAAGGTGTTCGTCGGCTGGGGCGCGTTCTTGTTTGGTAGTGGCGTGTGCGCAATCAAAATTGCAAACGAAATGATGCTGATTGCTAACGAGCGAACAGCATTCAGGCTGTTCGGCTCTGTCCACTGAAAATTCTGTCGAAGAAGGTTCGCCTAGCACCTTGGTTGTACATATATTTAGGCACACAGGTAGTCGTCTTTTCCGGCGCTACCGCAGGTGCATGGAAAAGTCTGCAAAAGCAGTGATGCTGACCGTAAGACTTTTCTTTTATTCCCTTAATAATTGCCCCTCCGCAAATAACCGACACAAACAGCGCCCTAACCTTACCCCTGATTAGCTACTTTTGCGGCTGCTTACCGAACTTCAGCTATGCGCCCCTACCTGCTACTTTTCCTTTTTTCCATCCTCACCACTGCTCTGTCAGCACAGTCTGCGATCATTCGTGGTAACGTTTACGACAACGACAACGGTGACCCCATTGCCTTTGGCACCGTACAGCTTACGGGAGTGGATGGGCTCAATAAAGGTGACAATACCAACATCGATGGTTTCTTCAGCTTCGCTAATCTACCCGTTGGCGATTACAAGTTGATCGCTTCTTACATCGGTTATGAGACCGTGGAGTTCGACATCAACATCGCCGTTGAAAACGAGATTGAGTACAAACGTATATCCTTACTCCCCAGTGGTGTAAGCCTGACGACCGTAGACGTAAGCGCCCGGCGAGAGCAAGCCCGCTCCGACGTGGCCGTCTCCAAAGTAACCTTCAGTAGTGAAGAGATCATGAGCGTCCCCTCCACAGGTGGTGAGCCAGACATTGCCCAGTACCTGACGGTACTACCCGGTGTGGTAAGTTCAGGCGACCAGGGTGGCCAGCTCTACATCCGGGGTGGTAGCCCGGTGCAAAACAAGTTATTACTGGATGGGATGACCATCTACAACCCCTTCCATAGTATCGGTTTATTCTCCGTTTTTGAGACGGAGGCCATCCGCTCAGCGGATGTCTACACCGGCGGTTTCAACGCGGAACATGGCGGTCGGATTTCTGCCATCGTTGACATTAAAACCCGCGAAGGAGACAAGAAAAAGTTCGGCGGGCTGGTCTCTGCCAGCCCTTTCCAAGCGAAAGTTCTCGCTGAAGGGCCCATCAAAAAACTCAATGACTCTGGCAGCAGCATCAGCTTCCTGCTAACGGCTAAACGTAGTTTGCTGCCCGAAACGAGTAAGTCCATTTACGAATATGCCGTACAGGACAACTTCTTCAACCTGGGAGACAGCTCTAACCTCACGGCAGGAGACATCGGCCTGCCCTATAATTACCAGGATATTTACGGCAAAGTCAGTCTCGTAGGTGGTAACGGCTCTAAGCTGAACCTCTTCGGGTTCAACTTCACGGACGATTTCGAAGTCCCCTCCATTGCCGCCCTGGCCTGGACAAACAACGGCGGCGGGGCTAGCTTCAACATCGTACCGCCCAGCAGCAACGTCGTCATCAACGGCGTCATTTCCGCTTCGACCTATGACGTAAGCCTGGCCGAACGAGACGGCGCTCCGCGAAGCAGCACCGTAGCCAACTACACCGCTCGACTTGACTTCACTTACTTCGGCGGGAATAACGAGATCTCCTACGGCTTTGATTACAACGGCGTGAATACCAACTTCACTTTCGTCAATCCGTTGGGAATTACCTTCCAGCAGGAAGACTTCACCACCGAGCTCAACGGCTACGCAAAATACAAAGGCACCTTCGGCAAATTGATCTTTGAGCCTGGCCTGCGGATGCAGTACTACGCGAGTCAGAACACCTTCAGCCTGGAGCCACGCCTGGGCATGAAGTTCAATGCGACCGACAATATTCGCTTCAAGGCCGCTGGTGGCCTCTACAGTCAGAATTTGATCTCTACCCAGAACGACCTGGACATTGTCAACTTCTTTACCGGCTTCCTCGTAGGCCCGGAGGGCACCCTCTTTGAACCAGACGGCGAGACGGCTGCTTCGGACAATCTCCAGAAAGCAACCCACGCCATCGTCGGTATTGAGGTAGACGCTAACAATAAGCTCACTTTCAACCTGGAAGGTTATTACAAGGGCTTCAATCAGCTCATTGAGTTGAACCGGAATAAGCTGCGGGCTACCGACCCCAACTTCGTCACCCTTGATGGCGTTGCCTACGGTGGGGACATCAGCGGAGAATACCGCAGCGGACGTGTCTTTCTGGCGGCGAACTACAGCCTTGGTTTTGTTACCCGCGACGACGGAGAGCAGGAATACCCCACCAGCTTTGATCGCCGACATAACGTAAACGCCTACGGCACCTACATTTTTGGCGGTGACAATGCCTGGGAATTCGGCTTCCGTTTCAACTTCGGTTCTGCTTTCCCCTTCACCCAAACACTGGGCTTCATCGAAGACCCTGATCTGACGACCGCTCCCGTCCTCCCTAGTATCCTGACGGGCAACGGCGATCTGGGCGTTCTGCTTAGCCCCGACCGGAACGGCGGGCGCCTGAGCGATTTCCACCGATTGGACCTTTCCTTACAGCGCACCTTCGAGTTCGGCACCGATAGCCGACTGGAGGTCACCGCCAGTGTAACCAATGCCTATAACCGGGAGAACATCTTCTACGTCGACCGGATCACGAACTCCCGCGTAAACCAGCTACCGATTCTGCCTAGTTTGAGTGGGACTTTTTACTGGTAGGGGTTGCGGGTTGCGGGTTGCGGGTTGCGGGTTGCGGGTTGCGGGTTGCGGAAAAAATGAAAAACGGTCTGTCCGTCTAGAATTAGAGACAAATAAATTCGCTATTTCAGATAAGGCCCATTAACCGTGTTGCAACTCCAATATGCAAAAGATCAAATACGCCCAACTAAATGCCCGACAGAAAGAAACATACAACTTTCAGAAGGTTTCAGCTATACTTGCTGATTATGGCTATGCTACCATTAAACTGAATGATGACTGGAATGGTGCTGACTTCATAGCTCAACATATCAATGGCAAGGACTATCTAAAAATCCAACTGAAGAGCAGGCTAACCTTCGATAAAAAGTATATAGACAGAGAAATATTTATCTGCTTTCCTTACCTGGGCCAGTGGTATTTATTTGATCACGACTCGACCCTAGCAAATTTCCTTGCTGAGTTTTCAGAAGGCATGCTAACGTCAAAGTCTTGGACAGAAAAAGGGCATTACTCGTGGGGAACGCTAAGCGTAAAAATTATGGAACTACTGGAAGATTTGAGACTTTAGGGCGTTCATACGCTGCGTTTCAACTCACATTGCACCTCCCCGATAGCTATCGGGGCCGCGCCAGAAAATTTCATCTCAGCGACGGGAGGCAAGACGTACCGCGAAGAAAATCGAATATCATCTATCGCCCATCATCTATCGCCTATCTTCCTACGCCTCTTCCCGGTCCCAATCCGTTTGCGCCACGTAGATCATCACGATACCAATGAGCACCATGCCCAGCCGCACGGCAAAAGAGAAGCCGACGTTCATTCGGTATAGCCAGTCCAGGAAGATCAGGTCCACACCGACCATGTTGAGGAAGAGTGTGACGATACCGATCATCAACAGGAGGAATCCAATAACGGTGATGGTGGTGGAATACTTGATCATCGGGGATATAGTTTTTTGTAAAACTACAATCAAGCCCATGGTGTTGAGGCAATGAGCTTTAATTTTACCGACAAAGGATATTCTTTCTGTTTTACCCGCTTACCTAACCACGTTTTGCCCAACCACCACCCCATCAAGATCATCGAGTGCCCCCGTGATGCCATGCAGGGGCGCCACGATTTTATTCCCTCGAAAACGAAGGCTGCTTACCTGCAGCAGTTACTAGCTTGCGGCTTTGACACCCTGGATTTCGGGAGCTTCGTCTCTCCGAAAGCCATCCCGCAAATGCGGGACACCGCCGAAGTGCTTGGCCTGCTCGACCTGAGCAAGACCGACACCAAACTGTTGGCTATCGTAGCCAACCGCCGGGGCGCGGAAGCGGCCCTGTCTCATCCTGAAATCGACTACCTCGGCTACCCCTTCAGCGTCAGCGAGACCTTTCAACTTAGAAATACCAATGCTACTCTGGCGGAGAGTCTGGAACGAGTAAAGCAGATTCAGGAACTCACCCTTGCCGCTGGCAAGGAGATGGTCCTTTACCTCAGCATGGGCTTCGGAAACCCCTATGGAGACCCCTGGAATGTAGAAGTGGTAGAACAGTGGTTAAGTCGCCTTGCCCAACTCGGCATCCGCATCTTCCAGCTGTCGGATACCATCGGCGTGGGCGACCCCGTTAACATCCACTACCTGTTTAGTAACCTCATTCCCCGCTATCCGGACCTGGAGATCGGTGCTCACCTGCACACGACACCGGATACCTGGGAAGAGAAGATCGCCGCCGCCGCCAAAGGCGGCTGCCTGCGCTACGACGGCGCCATCCGTGGCTTCGGTGGCTGCCCCATGGCCAAAGACGACCTAACCGGTAATATGCCAACGGAGAACCTGTTCCACCACTTCGGCTTTGAGCGGACGGGGGTGGAGCGGGAGGCTTTTTTGGAAGCGATGGTAGGGTCGGGAAAGGTGTTTTTGGAGTAAAGTAAAAACTGGTGAACCCCGGTCAATACGGAGCCCACCAGTTTAAACACCAACAGGAGTCTTGTTAGTCGAGGCGATTCTATTTAGTGGAATTTACCAAGCAAAGGGTTCTCCCCTTTCATTTTTCCTTTAGCCCTCATAGCATTCAGGGCCGCAGCCGTCATCACAAAGTCGTAATCCATTCCGATCCACTCAGGCCCAGGGGTCATCCCCAGGCTATCGGTTATATAAACCAATACATCAGCAGGTACTTCTCCAGTGCCCGTAGCGTAAGATTGGGTTCCATTAAAATTCATCAACCACTCCGTTTTCTGCGGGACAGACCAGGATGCTCTTGGATAGGTCAGGGTACCAAAAATTTTGGCCATCTTATCATCAACACCAGTCGTATTCCATTCGGCCGAAGCGTGGCACTGAATGCAGGAGCCTCTCCCTCCAATATCGTCAATGGGACCTGAGAGTCTACCATTGAGGCCAAGGGTATTGGCGATAAAGTCCGGAGTATCCGTCAACCAACGAGGATTGAGAACCGTC
>CALIGP010000300.1 GCA_938021455.1 uncultured Lewinella sp.
CCATTAATGTCAAAGATCTTGGCGCCAGTATGTTACCCCATTTCGTGATTCCGCCGTATCTGAATGTTGTGAGCGGGCAGGAAATGAGCCTGACTTATGTATCGTAAAAGTAGTCCGAAAACTACCGTTTTGATCGTGTTATGTTCGCCTTGCTTCCAAAGCGGCTGCAAAAGTACAGCCTCTATGTTTACTGTGCAAGACTTAAGAGAAAATAATGAAAATTTCTTTTCAGCTGCTTCCTCTTCTCAACCCCACTCGTCTGCGGGGCCGCAAAGGTACATCCACCAATCTCATTCCTGCAACACATTCAGAAAGTATTTTTAACTTTCTTTTCTATGCTTTTAAGCGGAAGGAAACAGACTATTTACTTTTTGATCCTGGAGCGAAGATTGCTCCGATCTCCAGTCATTACCGAAGAAGAAAACAAGAAGGTGTAATAGTCTGGTGGGAAACGACCCGTGCCTTAAAAAGGCGGGACGGTAGTGCGATAATGTCTCAATCGCGGGGCGCAAAGATAGGGCGCAGTATTGTAAACGTGCAAGGCATTCAATGGTTTTCTTTTAGAAGAAACGAACTTATCTCATCACTCCCTGAAAACCAGCTTTTTGCAGCGGCCTTTTTTTGCTCCTCTACCTTTCATTGCATCCTGCGGCCGCGCCAGATGGTTAGAATTGCCTGTTTAACGGAATGATAGTAGCCGTTGCGTTAGAGTAGCTCACGAATGAAGGTGGAACCGAAAACCGGGATATTGGTTGTTGACATCAACTGCAGCTCTTGCCAGATGGACGTCTCCCCATTGAGAAAGGCGAGTACTCTTTCCGGCGGATTGCTGGCAAAAAGGTCAACAAAAAGGTCAGCTCCATCGAGCTTACCGTCCTGCAGGATGCGCAAAAGCGTCGCATCGTACTGAATATGACGGGAAGGCCAGGGAGGAAGCCCACTAAGATCGGGGAATTCTTGCGCCAGACGCGAAAGCTGTCGCTGCAGTGCGTAAAAAGTATAGCCCGTAGACGGCCGGGTAGCGCCACCGCGCATACCTATATATATAAGGTTACCCTCGCGGAGCGGAAAAGGATAACTCGTCATGGGTATATTTCCACCTTCGGTGTGCTCGATGCGGTAATCGCTAGTCCACTGCGCCGCCATGTATTCTTTCAGGATATGGTCATAGCCTTTCGTCGTCAGGTGCTCATTACTAAAGATCGCCACCTCCACTAGTGCCCGCCGCGGCGTAAAGGGCATAAGGTAGCAAAAGCGGCTTTCGCCGTGTTGAGGAATCCGGAAGTCCATCAGGGCAGCCGTGGTCGGGTCAAAGGTGTCTTCTTCCGTCTCCACGAACCAGCCACGGAAGTGCTGGTCGAGATAAGGTTGCTTGATCTGGCGCGGACGCAGGTGCAAAGGGAGGCTTGAAAAAGCAAGGGATGCCGAACAACGTTCTTCACCCAGCGTAAAGGTTACTTGCTCCCCATCTGATTTTATCTCCGTAGCCATAGAAGGCCGACGCTCCACATTAGGCAGCGTATCAAGGTAAGCATTGACGTGGGCGTAGAACTCCGTGCTTCGGATGAGCTTGTATTCATAAGGGCTAATGTCGCAGTCTAGGTTCTTGATCTGGTTGTGCACCGTCACCTTAGGCCAGCGATGGTAGACCAGTTCCTCGAAGGGGCCTGCCCCATCTTCCCAAAACGACCAACTTCGATCATGCGTCTCCTTGCGTCCTTCCGGATCTACCAGCACGACGGACTTGCCCGCCAGATGCCCAGCCTTACCCAGGTGGTAAAGCGTACTGAGGCCGGCGAGGCCGGCGCCGAGGATGGCGATGTCGTAGTGCATTTTTATTGGTCCGTTGGTATTTTGGTTTGTTGGTATTTTAGCTTCGCTGCTACTCCGTGGTGTGCTACCCCATTTGGGAGGTGTGGAGGTGACGCTGCTCGCTTCGCTCGTGGGGACAAGGTATTTCTATCTAGGGAAGAGCGGTCAACATCACAGCATGAAGTTAAGCACCACAAAGAAGAACAGCTGCGCCAGGAAGTACACCAACAGTACCGGGCTTCGGAACCGGATGCGAAAAACATAGAGCGGTAACGAAATAAGGAAGGCGATAGCCGCCCAGGCGAGATAGTTCTGGAGGGGGATGTCTCCGGCGGCCCACTGCCAGTAATCGAGGGAGATGGCGACGGGCTCGATGAGGATGTCGTAACCTGCGGTCAGGACTCCCGCGAGAGCAGGATATGCGATATGTGATATGCGATATGCGATATTTGATTGGCCCGCTTCGGTTTCTGTTTTTCGAGAAAAGAGGCGGATGATGACTTCGTTACAGGCGAGGGTAAGCACGCACCAGTTAAGGGCAATAACGAAGGGGACGCCCAGCCACTGGAACCACATCGTTGGCCCGTAAGCATATTCCCCAAAGATGGCGCCGGTCGCTACGCCAAGGGCTTCCATGATGAAGGTGAAAGCATAAGCAATAGCCAGCCAGACGAACAGGCGTTTATCCTGGTTAGCGCGATAAATGGCGTAGAGGACGAGTCCGTTGAGGACGAAGAGGAGCCCATCCGTCGTCACCTGGGTGATGGGCAGCACGGCGGGTAGGCAGTGGGCCAGGGTTCCGCTGGTAAAAGCGAAAATCAGGAAGTAAGAAAGGTAGCGGTTGAAGGAGGATGCTTCGGTCGTCGTCTGCTGCTCGATGGAGGCCTGGGGTTGGTTAATGATGGTAGGACACGCGAAGGAAGGGATGGTTCACGAGTTGTTCGTATCAATCAATCTCAATCACCTCCTCCAACTCCGGCGCCGTCCATCCCTTGAAGCCATGCTCCTCCAGTGCGCCGCCGAAAGCTTCCATCCGATCGATGGTGCCGTGGACGAGGAAGACTTTTTTGCAGGTCTTCTTCTGGTTCTCGAGGAAGTCGATCATTTCGGATTGGTCGCCGTGGGCGGAGAAGCTGTCCATAACAACGACGTCGGCCTTCAGTTCGTGGTATTCGCCGTAGAGCTTGAGGCCTTCGGCGCCGTCGCGGATCTTGCCGCCGGGGGTTTGGGGAGCACAGTAACCAACGATGAAGATGGTGTTCTTCGGGCTACCCATCGTATTGCGCAGGTGGTGCTTGCTGCGGCCGGCGTTCATCATACCGGAGGCAGAGATGATGATGGCCGGGCCCTTAAGGAAGTTGAGGGCTTTGGATTCGTTGACGTCCTGGATGTAGGTCAGGCTGTTGAAACCGAAGGGGTTGTCGTCCGTCAGCATATACTCCTGTAGTTCGGCGTCGTAGCATTCGGGGTGGGCCCCGAAAACGGTGGTGGCGTTAACGGCCAGCGGGCTATCCACGAAGACTTTGATCCTGGGCAGGCGGCCGGCAGATTCCAGCTGATCGAGCATGTGTACGATCTCCTGCGTGCGGCCTACGCTGAAGGCGGGGATGAGCAGCTTACCGCCCTTGTCCACACAAGTGTTCTTCACGATATTGAGGAACTTTTCGATCTCGTTGGGCTTCAGCTCGTGCTCGCGGTCCCCGTAGGTAGATTCGCAGAGGATGTAATCACACTCGGGCATCGGCTGTGGATCGCGGAGGATGGGGCGATTCGGCCGACCGATGTCTCCGGTGAAGCCTACAGTAGTGGTGCGGCCATCCGCCCGTTTGATGCGCAGCGTTACGCTGGCGCTACCGAGGATGTGGCCCGCATCACGATATAAAATTTCGACGTTGGGGTGAATGCGTTCCCAGCGATCGTAGGGCAGGCCGACGAAGCGCTCCATGGCGGGCTTAACGTCCTTACGGGTATAGAGGGGTTTTTTCGATTTTCCGAACTTACCATGCTTTTTGTTGTAGTATTCTGCGTCCCGTTCCTGGATGAAAGCCGAGTCGAGTAACAGAATCGCGCAAAGACTCCGCGTGGCGTGGGTGGCATAGATATCTCCCTGAAAGCCGTCTTTCACCAACTTGGGCACTCGGCCGGTATGGTCGATATGGGCGTGGCTGAGTACGAGGCAATCGACGCTCTCTGGCTTGAAAATGAAATTCTCATTGAACTCCTTCATCTCTTTGCTACGCCCCTGATAGAGGCCACAATCGAGGAGAATTTTATAACCGTCGTCTAGGGTAATCAGGTGGGCGGAGCCGGTAACTTCGCGGGCGGCGCCGCAGAATTGAATTTGCATGAGGGGAAAGGTAGGAAGTATTTTGGTTTTTTGGTGCTTTGGTCTTTTAGCTTCGCTGCTACTGCGTGGTGGGCTACCGCGCGTTGGAGGCGGCAAGGTGTAGCTCGGAGAGCTTCGTAGCACAGCCCCGACTTCAGTCGGCAAATGAATTTAACACGGTCAATCATCTCACCCAAGCCGAATAGCCTCCCACAAGGTTGTAGGCTTTATCGAAGCCGAGCTCGTCCATCATTTTACAGGTTTTGCCGCTGCGGCCGCCGGAAGCACAGTAGACGAGGTAAGTTTTGGTCGGGTCGAGCTCCTGGAGTTGAGTGGCGAAGTCTGGAGAGCGATAGTCGATTTCCAATGCGCCGTCGATGACGCCGCGGGCGGTTTCGCTGGGGGTGCGGACGTCGAGTAAGATGACGTTGGGAGCGCCAATTTTTTCGGCGAACTCTTCGGCGGAGAGATCTTCGTAGGCCGAAGGAGTTTCCTGGCTAGTCGTTTCCGAGGCAGAACTGGCGGGGCTGGGGGCGCGGCCGCAGGTGCAGAGGAGGGCCGAAAAAAGCAGAGGGAGGAAATATTTCATGATCCAGTCTTTCAGAGAATTAGAATGATAGTAAGGTAGCGTGTTTTGGTGGGGAATCGCTTCGAGCGTCCGGACCGAAATCTCGCCTTCGGAATCTTCGCTACGCTCGATTCCTGAAGGCGAGATTATCGATCCGACCGCCTACGCCTAATCATTCGTAGGCGTTGATGCCTCCGTCGAGGTGAATCAGGTTGGCGAAGCCTGCATTGCGCATCAGGGTGCAGGCACGAACGGAGCGGCGGCCGCTGCGGCAGTAAACGAGGTATTCCTGCTCGGGGTCGAGTGCGTCCATCTGTTCGAGGAAGTCGGGGCCGAGGTAGTTGTAGTTCACGGCACCGTCAAGGTGGAAGGCGGCGAACTCGTCTTCGGAGCGGACGTCGATCCGGGAACCGGCGGGTGTCTCGGCGCGGAGGCGGTCAAACTCCGTAGGGTCGACGTTATGAAGCTGCTGTTTGAGCAGCTGCCAGCGGGGGAGGGGGCAGGCGGGAGGTCCTTCGGTCATAGTTGCTTTTTATCGTTGTGCTAAGATAACGATTTGGGGAAATGATGGGTTGAGTGGAGGTGGTCGAGACGCTATGCGTCGAGCCGGGCAAGGGAGCGAAGCGATTTTGACCGTTTGTCGGGGGGGGGCAGCCGAAAAGTGTTACTATACCTACACGCTCCGGGAGCCTTCGGGCCCGTTCGCAGTCGACGCATAGCGTCTCCACCAGGTAATGAAGGAGTTCCTTAAATCTGTACTATCTTCCAGCCCTAATAAAACGCCCCCGGATGAAAACGCTTATTTACGCCCTCCTTTGCTCCTTAATCCTCCTACCCTGCACCTGCGTCAGCG
>CALIGP010000301.1 GCA_938021455.1 uncultured Lewinella sp.
CTAAATAAATGTACATGTTCCGATGCCTGTGGTGGCTGTGTTTTCTCCCTTCGTTGCTGTTTGGGCAGCGGACGGATAGCTTGCGGATCGACTTTCGGCCACTGCTGAATGGAGTGGCTTTAGAGCTTGAAGAAGAAGGCGGCGCCAGCGCAGGTGCAAGGAAGGTTGAGGTGCTGCGTTTTTACCTCTCCGAATTACAATTGTTAGAAGGCGAAGAGGTCGTCTTCGCCGAGAAAAACCACCACCACCTAATCGATGCAGCGGAGACTGCCTCTCTGCAACTACCACTTACTTTGCCGCCGGGCCTTCGTTATGACGGTCTGCGTTTCACCCTCGGCGTTGATAGCCTGACGGCCGCCAGTGGTGTCTTTGGCGGAGACCTGGACCCCACTAACGGCATGTACTGGACCTGGCGCAGCGGCTACATCAACTTTAAGCTGGAAGGGACTTCGCCGGACTGCCCGGCGCGGAAGCAACGCTTCCAGTTTCACGTAGGGGGCTTTCAGGCGCCGTTTAATTCGGAGCGGCGGGTGAGCTTGTCCGTTCTGCCAGCCAATCCTATTTCCATTGTCATCGACCTTGATCGTTTCTTCTCCGCCACTGACCTTAGGCAAGAATACCAAATTATGAGCCCGAGTGCGCTTTCGATGAAAGTGGCAGACCGGTTGGTGGAGATGTTTCGGGTGGAATAGTATTGACTACCCCTGGTTCTTAGTTTAAAAAGCGGGTTTTCATCCACTTGCAAAGGATTTTGGGAAAGCAGGTGTCAAAAGGGTAAATCACCCATCAAACACCACACTAGTGAAATATGCTTTCTACTTTTTTCCCCTTCTCTTCCTTGTCGCTTGCGCGCAAAATACTTCGGGTAAGCAAAAGGTAGAAGACACTTCCGTTACGATTGATAAGGTCGTCATTGACGTAGACCCCAACCTGTTTCTGGAGCCCAGTTTAGCAGAAGCCGTCTCTACCGTTGCCTGCACGCTCTCCGACGGGACAAAAACGACTTGTTATAAAATAGTCTCTTCCTCGTCTCCGTCGGATCATCAGATGGGCCCTTGGTGCCCAACTAATATCAGTGACGGTGCGGAGGCTGGTGGGGTCTGGGTAGAAGGAGGAGAAATCTATGATGTAGACGGTGCCTTCATCGAAAATATGGCTGCCTTCTACGATGATGATACCTGGCAGATGTACGACGCCAACGGTGATATTTTCAGGACAAAAACTAAAGAAGACTGTGCCAACGCCGCTAATCCTAACGTTGGTGCCGAATACAAGAACTTTTGCGTGGAGTGCCTGCCATCTTATTTGACGGATATAACCCAGGAATATCTGATTCCGGTAAGGCCGGTGCGGACAGGAGCCACCCTGGCCTTTGGCGGCGGTGGCCCCGGCGGCAAACCCGACGGTCCTCCTAAAGGACGTCCGGATGACGGCGGCCCCGGGAATCGTCCAGGAGGTGGACCGCCAGCGGGCGGCCCTGGTGGCCGTCCGGGTGGTGGAATGATGGTAAGGGGAGTTGCCTTCAACGGTATTCGTTTTGATGGGCCAGCACCAACGCATGCTATTCTCGGTGCTTATACCCTCGCCCCCTTTGATGACGCCGGTGGACACATTAACCTGCATGCCGGTTACCATTACCACGCCGCAACGGGTGTATCTACTAAAATCACCCAAGCCGACGGCCATGCCGGCATGATCGGCTACGCCATGGATGGCCACGGTATCTACGAAAGGCTGGATGCCAATGGGAAAGAAGCTACTGACCTGGACGATTGCCGGGGGCACTACGATGAGGTCCGAGGCTACCACTACCACGTAGACAAAGCAGGAGCCAACAACTTCATCAATTGCCTGAGCGGGGCCTACGTAGAGTAAGTCGCTACGCAGTTACCTCCCTCCATAAAACATTCAACCCATGAAACCGCTCTTCCTCCTGATTCTCGTTCTTGTTAGTATTGCTACTGTCCTCTTCTTTAAGCAAGCTGATGGTAACGAGCCATCCCCACTTACTGAAAGTAGCGTTTATGCTATTAGCCTTGAGCCAGAGGAGTCTGGGTATCGACTTAATCAGCCTGAAGAAGCCTCGATTGCCATTGTAGTACTTTCCCTGCTTTCGGTTACGGCCCTGGCAACAGCCCTTACCTTTGGTGGCCTGAAATATTTGTTTAACAGCATAACCGTATGAGGCTGGGAGTAATCTTGCTGGTAATGGTAATTATGAGTGGACTGGCCTTTACGCTGTTACCACCCGTTAGCATCGTGTATCCGGATTACTTCCCAACTACAGCCTACGACCTCAGGGCTCATCCCCTTGATTCGGCAAAAATTCAGCTTGGCCGCCGGCTTTTCTACGACGAGATTCTTTCTGCTGACGGGACGATCTCCTGCGCAAGTTGCCACTCCCCCTACAATGCCTTTGCCCATACGGACCACGACTTGAGTCACGGTATTCAGGATCAAATTGGTACGCGTAACGCGCCCGCCCTCTTTAACCTCGCTTGGTCGACCTCTTTTCACCACGATGGAGCTCACCACAATATTGAATTGCAGCCATTGGCCCCCATCAGCCATCCCGCTGAAATGGGGAGTAGTATCGGAGATATTGTTCGTCGGCTAAAGGAGAGTGCGGAATATCGGAGAGCCTTTTCCTCGTCCTTCGGAGACAGCCTCATAACCGGAGAACGAGTGCTAAAGGCACTGGCGCAGTTTCAGCTTACCCTCGTTTCCGCCGGAGCTAAATATGATCGGGTGCAGGAGGGGAAGGATACTTTCTCCGTTCAGGAGCAAAAGGGCTATACGCTTTTTCAGACCTACTGCAATGTTTGCCATGCGGAACCCCTTTTTACCAACGGAGGCTTTGCCCGGAACGGCTTGATCGTAGACACCAGCCTGAACGACTTCGGGCGTATGATGATCACCTCTCTGCCGGAAGACAGCCTGCTGTTCAAAATTCCAAGCCTGCGAAACCTGAGCTATACCCATCCGTATATGCACGATGGCCGATTCAGAAAACTTCGGCAGGTGCTTAAACATTACGCTACCCGGGACGTCAAACCGTTACCGATCACCGCCAACGAGCAATCAGATATAATCGCGTTCTTGTTAACGCTGGATGATCGGGACTTTGTCTTCGATCGTTCCCATGGGTTTCCCGGCATTTATGCCGAGTAGGTCCAATGCCAGCATGAATGCGGGAGAACAAGCCTAAAGGCGAAGGATTCGCCCGATAGTATAGTCTTTATTCAAAAAACATACGCTCACATGTCAAGACTTTTTACCCTGCTCCTTATAACTTTCCTCTGCACCAGCGTCCGCGCCCAACTCTCGCCCGCCATTACGAGCTGGCTACAAAACAATACGGAGACGGGGACTTACTACGTCGCCGGGAATTCTAACTTGATCGAAAACAACATCTTGGTAAACTGCCAGCAAGTAGCCTACGATGACGACTTCGTATACGTTACCGCTACCGGGGTACCCGCTTACCCCACCGGCCCGTTTCAGGATCGTAACCCATCTCAGGCAGCGAACCAAAATGGGATATATCAAATTCCGCTGGCCCCGGTACTCAACGAAGGAACCCCAATTGCGACTACCGGCGGCAACATTGGCATTTTTATCAATGGTGTTGCTCTGTTTGATTATCGGGACGGTGTGGCCTGGAACCCCCAAACTAACGCGCTTTGTGGCGGGCCGGGTAACGCTACCTGCCCCGGTGGCCCGCGCGCCAGTCAGGCCTGGAACCGCGACGCTATCCCCGCCGAACGAGAAGGTTTTGACTGCTCTAAAGGCCACCCGGCCAACGGTAATTATCACCATCATCAAAACCCTTCGGCCTTCAAGTTGGACCTAGCGGTCACTTCCGAGGTCTGTAACCTCTACGACGCAGAAGGCCTCTATGCGATTGACAGCACAAAGCACGCACCTCTGATCGGCTTTGCCTACGATGGTTTCCCCATTTACGGGGCTTACGGCTTCAAAAACGCGGATGGAACGGGCGAGATCACCCGCCTGAAATCCGGCTATCAATTGCGGGATATTACTGAGCGGACCGAGCACGCCGACGGTACTGATGTGGATGACGGACCAGCCATCAGCGATACTTATTTCCTGGGCTACTTCCGGGAAGACTATGCATTCATTGCCTCTGCGGAGGAGGATGTGCTCGACGAGCATAACGGCCGCTTCTGCGTCACACCGGAATATCCGGAAGGTACTTATGCTTACTTTGCTACCGTGAATGAAGATTGGACCTCCGCTTACCCCTACGCCGTGGGGCCCACTTTTGCCGGTGTATCCGAAAGGCGCAGCGGAGCTACGGTACCCGCAGGTGCCACCGTTTATGAAGGCACCACCTCCGTAAATGGCTTTGCTGATGGCGCCAATATCAGCGTGTTTCCCAACCCCGCAGCAGATCTTATTGCGGTACAGTTACTCGGCCTGGCCGAGTCAGATTACACCGTACAGTTGGTCAGTAGCGGAGGGCAGCTGATTAAAGAGAAAACCATTCGATCCGGGCAGACGATCGCCTATTTTGATACGCAGACGCTTTACCGTGGAATCTACTTTGTGCGTATTCTTGGCCAACGGGGCGAGATGACGCGGAAGGTGGTAGTGGAGTAGTAATGTTAGTAGTGATAGTAGGGTAGTAGTGGTAGTATGGTAGTAACTTCCGCTGGTGAATTACTACCATACTACCACTACTATTTTTCCGGCGCTTCCGCAGGTGCAAAGGAAGATTTTTTAAGCAATGTAATCGGCTACGGTAAAACCAACTCTTGCGAAAAACAAACCCATCTTACATGAAATCTACCATCCTTTTATTACTTGCTCTTTTCTCCTTCGCTGGTTTAAGTGGCCAAGAGACCCCGAACATACTTCTCATCATTGCGGATGATCTTGGTGTTGATCGCCTAAACGGATATCACGACGGTAACCTAATGGCCACCACGCCAACACTGGATAGCCTGAGGGCGGCGGGTGTTACCTTTACCAATGCCGCCGCCTCTCCCGTTTGCTCGCCTACGCGAGCGGCAATTATGACGGGTAAGTACGGAGTGAAAAACGGCGTGCTCGGCGTGCCGGGTAATCTCGTTGATACGGAAGAATCTGTCTTTGATGAACTGGCTGCCCGTACGGATAACGCCTACGCCGACGCCCTGATCGGGAAGTGGCATCTGACGCAGCGAGCCCAACCCAATGCCCCACTGGCCTTTGGCCCGGATTTGTATGATGGCTACCTAAGTGGAGCGCCTACGGACTACTATGCCTGGCCCCGAGTCCAGAACGGCGTTTCTGCCCAGTCAACGGAGTACGTCACCACAGCCCTGTCTAATGCTGCCGGAGAATGGATTGAAGCGCAAACACAACCCTGGTTTCTCTGGCTGGCACATGCCGCACCGCATACGCCTTACCACGTGCCGCCGGAAGGGACGTATTCAGTGGGAAACCCAACCAATAACGTCCGGCAGTACGTTGCCATGATCGAAGCACTGGACTATGAGACCGGCCGGCTACTGGCTGGTCTTACGGAAGAAGTTCGTGAAAACACCCTGGTGATCTTCATCGGTGATAACGGTACGCCAGGGAACGTAATGAAGGATTATCCAACGGGACACGGCAAGGGGTCCATTTATCAAGGTGGGGTACGGGTGCCTTTCATCGTCTCCGGAGCTGGGGTAGAACGCGCTGGAGAGCGGGAAGATGCATTGATACACGTCACTGATCTGTACGCCACCATCCTGGAGGCTGCCGGCGCGGAGCTGCCGGGTGGGCTGTTCAATAGCCTGAGCTTTTACCCCCTTCTGAGCGCTAACCATGAGCAG
This sequence comes from uncultured Lewinella sp., assembly GCA_938021455.1. Classification (GTDB taxonomy): domain Bacteria; phylum Bacteroidota; class Bacteroidia; order Chitinophagales; family Saprospiraceae; genus Neolewinella. Next base: position 5,826 of record CALIGP010000301.1, read on the forward strand.
GCAGAAAGTAGAACCTATAGCTACGTCGAAGTCGAGAATGCCAACGCTGGTTCCGGCTGGGCCATCCGTAATGCACAGTATAAGCTGATCCGTTTTGACGACGGCAACGAGGAAATGTACGACCTGCTGGTGGACTCCTTTGAGGTGAATAACCTGTTGGCCGGGACGCTAACGGACGAACAGCTAGCCGCAGAGGCTGATCTGGAGGCGGAAGCTTCGGCCATCCGCACGGGCTGGTCTTGCCGGGACCTGATCCAGAACGG
>CALIGP010000302.1 GCA_938021455.1 uncultured Lewinella sp.
CGGAAGTATTGGTGCAGCCGTTATTAATCAGTTTCACCACCACCCGTGGAATGGTCTTCGTTTTTGGGATTTGATCCAGCCCTTTTTCATGTTCATCGTTGGGGTGGCGATGCCTTTCTCCTTCGCTGCCCGGCAGCGAAAGGGGGCGAACTGGAACGACTCGTTCCGGCATATTCTACGGCGCTGCTTTCTACTGCTTTGCTTTGGGGTAGGCCTTCACTGGGTCTATAACGGTCGCCCCGTCTGGGAGCTCTGGAACGTTTTGACGCAACTATCCTTTACGATTCTGCTGACCTTTCTCATTCTGCAATGGGGCTGGAAGAAGCAGGTAGCCGTTGCGTTTGCCTGTCTGATCCTGGCTGAAATATTGTACCGACTCTATGACCCGGCAGCGCCCTTCGTGAAAGACCAGAATTTCGGCAGTTGGCTGGACATGGTATTGATGGGAAAGATTGACGATGGCGGAGGCTGGGTAACCGTTAACTGTCTGCCTACCGCTGCACACACCATTTGGGGGGCAGTTTGTGGCAAACTACTGATGTCTTCGCGGGCTGCTGGAGATAAAATCCGGCCAATGCTGATCGCAGCATTAATCGCCTTATTGTTGGGTTACGGTCTGGATTTTGCCGGCATTACGCCCATCATCAAACGAATCGCGACCAGCTCCTTCAGCCTGGCCTCGGGTGGCTGGGCGATTTTGGCGCTGGCTTTCTTCTACTGGGTCATCGATGTCAAAGGCTATAAACGGTGGACGACCTTCTTCGCCATTGTCGGGTCTAACTCCATTTTCATTTACCTGTTCGGAGAAACCATTGGCCATCAGTGGCTAGTCGGCTTTGGGCGAATATTCGGCAATGGCTTTTTAGAGCCACTCGGTGTATCTACTGGCTTTGCTCACATCGTCAGTGCCTGTATTACGCTGGGGATAATGTGGTATTTGTGCTACTGGCTTTACCAGAAACGGATTTTCTTTAAGGTATGAGATCTACCTCAAAAAGACGGAGATTAAGGATGTCAGAATATTAACAGCCGTTAGAATAAAGATTGTCTCCCGCAAGGACAAGTCATTGCGTCGATTAAACTGCTGTACAAAATGTATTGCTGCGGTGGCGGCGGGTAATATCGTGAGAAAGGTCTTGAGGTAAATTACTCCGAGTGAGTCTCCCGTAGTCCCTACTCCAAAAACTTCAGGACCGCCATCACAAGCGCTCAAGAAAAACAGCAGACGCTCCAGCCGAGACCAAATGTAGAAACCAAGGAGTACGGCAATGGGGAGGTTGTAGAAATAGGGGAGTCGGATGTCGGGGAAGTACATTTCAATGTTATAAGGTGCTTGGTAAAGTTACAGAATTTGAAGATAAACAAGCTTAGAGTCTTTTATTATGGTGCAACCAAATATTTTTATTCAAGTCTTTCAAATTATGCGCCATTTGTTCCCACTCTACTGTTTCGCTTTCATTTTACTTCTGTGTGTTACCACCAACGAGCTTTCCGCTCAACTTTCAGTAAAGGGCCTACAATTACCTTACGGCCAAAACACGGTAGGTTATCGGCATTATATCGCTTACGATAGTTCACGAACCTACACCAGGGCCCAAGATTGGACAAATGAAAAAACGGCGCGTCCCATCCCCATAAGCGTATGGTATCCTGCCATTCCCGATCAGCCCGGAGTCGCCCATTTAAGCGTTTTTGACTACCTCAAAATTCTAAAGGTCGAGGAAGAATGGGAACACTTGCCAGATCCATTAATCATGAGCTGGTTTGAGTTCCCAAATTCACCAGAAAACCAGCAAAGGATAAAAGAAAGTTGTCGGGCCGTTCGGGATGCGGAGGCCTTTCCAGGGCAATTTCCTGTGGTAGTTTATGCCGCCAGTTTTCTTGCCTCCTCCACCGAAAATTTTGCGCTGTGCGAGTTTTTAGCCAGCCACGGCTATCTGGTTTTAGCCATACCCGGCAGAGGTGCTGATAGTCGCCCAATGCAGGGGACTGCCCTTAAAAATGCGGAAGCGCAGGCCCGCGATCTCGAGTTCCTAATACAGGAGTCTATGCGGCTACCTAATGCCTCCACAGATGATTTAGCGACTCTAGACTACAGCTTCGGCGGCCTGGCTGCTGTAACGAGCCAAATGAGAAATGACCGAATCAAAGCCATGGTTAGCCTTGATGGACGATCCAGGTACGATTACGAGACAGTAATGAATTCGCCCTCTGCCGAGATTGAGAATATAGATGTCCCCTTCTTACATTTTGCCCAAAAGCCTATTCCCGAAGAGGTTCTCATTGCTGACAACATAGACCCAAAATTGAATGAAGAGTTTCGGTTATTCGACAGCCTACGGTATAGTGATGCATACGCTGTTCGAATGCATTCGCTATCCCATCGGCATTTCTCAACCATGGGTCTACTACTAAAAAATAAAGACCCAAGGCAAGACAGAGAAGATCAAGCGGTAATGTCTGGTCATCGCAATATGTCGATACTAACGCTCAGTTTTTTGAGCGCTCACCTTAGCGAAAACCGTAATCCAGCGCAATTCCCCCTTACCGCTGCCAAGATCGCTAATGCTACAAAAAGCGTAATCTCCATCCGTAAAAAGCGGCCTGAACCACGCCCCTTCACCTTTAGGGACTTCCATGACAGCGCTGCCCAAAATGCGTATCAGGACCTCGAAACACTACACAAAGAATTACGCCTAAAGCACCCCGACATGGATTTGAAGGAGTGGCAGTTCAATAACCTTGGATTGCAGCTTGGTTTTGACCCCGCCAACGTGCAGTCGGGAATTAACATTTACAAGTTGGCTCTGACGCTCTTCCCTGATTCTGGAAATTTACACGATAGCCTGGCGGAAGTATTGCTGAACGCCAACAAACGAGAAGAAGCCGCGCATCACTTTCGGGAGTCGCTCCGGCTGACACCGGATAACTCCAATGCCAAAGCGCGACTTATAGAGCTCAAGGAATGATCAATCCTCCAACACCTTCAACACCAACTTACCTTTCTTCTCCCCCGTAAACAGCCGTTGAAACGTATCGTGAAAGTTCTCAATGCCTTCGTAGATATCTTCCCGGCTTTTGAGTTTCCCTTCCATCATCCACATCCCCATTTGCTGAGCGGCAACTCGGTAGTTCGCGGCGTAGTCCATCACGACCATACCCTGCATGGTGGCGCGGTTAACGAGCAGGGAGAGATAATTGCTTGGCCCTTTGACGTTTTCCTTATTGTTGTACTGACTGATGGCGCCACAGATAACGATGCGGGCGTGCATCCGCAGGCGGGCCAGGGCGGCATCGAGGATCTCTCCGCCGACGTTGTCGAAGTAGACGTCGAGGCCCTTAGGACAATGCTCTTTGATGCCGTCTGCTACATCTCCGTTTTTGTAGTCAATGCAAGCATCGAAGCCAAGTTCCTCCGTTACATATTTACATTTGTCCGCTCCGCCAGCGATGCCGACCACCTTACATCCCTTGATTTTTGCGATCTGGCCAACGACACTGCCCACCGCTCCGGCTGCGCCGGAGACAAGGACCACGTCTCCTTCCTTAATCTTTCCTACTTCGAGGATACCGAAGTAAGCCGTCATGCCGGGCATCCCCAGCGTGCCGATATACATGGGCATGGGCGCCAGACTGGTATCTACCGGGTAATAACCTTCTCCGTTAGTAACTATATACTGCTGTACCCCACCCCAGCCAGTAAGGACATCACCTACCTTATACTTCGGATGATTGTTAGCTTTGACGATGGTACCGACGGTACCAGCGCGCATCACATCTCCCAACTCTACGGGAGGAATGTAAGAGCGGGCGTCGTTCATCCAACCCCGCATGGCGGGATCGAGGGAGACGTAGTGGTTCTGGATGAGGACTTCGCCATCCTTTAGTTCAGGCACCTCGGTGGTGGTGAGCGTCCAGGTATCAGCATCGGGCATGCCGACGGGGCGCTTGGCGAGGATTTGTTGTTTGTTGGTCATGGGGGGTAAGGTATGAAATGGCTTGGTTAAATCGTGGTATTTCATATATCTACCTTGGGTCATCATCAATCGTATCCCATTTAGAACCGCCGATGTCTTCGCCGCGTGCAGTGGTAAGAATGAGGTCTAAAGAATTGAGAAGGTTTTTACCAAGAAATTTAACGAGAGGGCGGAAATCTCCCTTATCAGCAGCCTCTAAGCTTTCATAGTAATCCGTTCGATAGTCCACCGGAACCACAACCAATGGGTATCCTGCCCTCATCAATGCAAAATTCATCAGGATACGTGTAGTTCTTCCATTTCCATCGTCGAAGGGGTGAATGGCAACAAATTCATGATGAAGTACGGATGCTCTCACTAATGGGTGTAATTCGTCTTTTCGCTCCTCTGTGTTAAACCAATCAATAAGGTCCGTCATCAACCCGGGGACCGCAGCGGGTTCCGCGTAAAAGTGCTTTTCATTTTTTCTATTCACGACATGGTTCGGCTCCAGTTTATACACCCCCACCCGTATAGTACGGAACACCTCCCGCCCACTAGCAGTTATCGCTTTTTGCTGGTAATCTTCTTTTAGCAAAATCTGGTGCAGCTGTCGGATATCTGTTTGCCGCAAAGGAGCATCATCCTTCACCATGGTCATCATCAGGTCCACAGCATCCTGATGGCCCATGATGTCGAGGTGATCTTTAAGTGGCTTTCCCTTAGCTGTAAGGCCATGCAGCAATAAGGCAAGTGTTTCCCCGTAGGTAAGTTTATTCCCCTCAATAGCATTAGAGTTGTAGTTCCAGGTACGGACCATTTGCTGCACGACATGGTTCTCCATATTGCGCGAGAAGGGCCGAAGGGCATCAATCTGCCGCTTAATCTCCGTCACCTCTTCCAGAATGGGAAGTTGGCTAAGTTCTTCCCAGTTTACCTTTTCGATAAAGCTGGTGTTATTTTCTTTCTGCTTAGTTCCGTAGGAGGAGTCTGGCTCTTGAGCGACCATCCCTCCTAATGCCTCCCCCGGCTGGCTCCAGGGCCGGGCAATCGGGCGATCAGTAAAAGCCAGCACGGGCTCTTTATCAATAGCCAGCGCCAAGTCAAGAATACTCGAAAGCTTTGGATCTCCATTACCATTTAGCAGACGGGATACATAGCCTTTACTCACACCAATTCGCTCCGCAAACTCTGTTTGGTTTATCCCTTCATTACGTAAGTACCGCTTTATTTCCAATACGATAGATCCGTAAAGGTCAAGATGGATTCGGATTTTTTCGTCATTCCGCATAGTCATTCACTTAGCTGTGTTAACCCACAACTAAACCAATTTACAAAAAGTTTACTCAAAAGTAAACTTTTAATAAATTAAAAAAGCCGCCTCCTCCCAAAGGAAGAGACGGCATTTCTATTCGATATAGCCAGTACATCAAACCGCGTCTATTCGACTGCTTGACTGTCTGACTACTAAACACTTAGTCACGACGCGGGCGATCCCGACGGTCACCCCGATCACGGCGTGGTCCCCGGTCCCCGCGGTCACGGCGTGGGCGATCCTTGGCGGCTTTGCGTTCCGCTTCGAGCTCTTCGTCAGTAGGGATGGTTCCATCAGCACGTGGCATGATGGCCTTGCGGCTGAGGCGGAGCTTACCAGTACGTTCGTCGATATCAACGATCTTAAAGGTAACCTCGTCTCCTTCGGAGAAAGCATCTTCAACGTTCTCAATCCGGCTGTGGCTCATTTCAGAGACGTGCAGCAGACCGTCTTTACCTCCTTCGAAGCCGACGAACACACCGTAAGGCATGATGGTCTTAACCGTTCCGGTGTAGACCCCCCCCACTTCAGGGGTGAAGGTGATCTTCTTAATGCGGGCAACCGCATCTTCGATGCTCGCCTTATCACTGGAAGCGATGGAGATGTGGCCCTTACCATCGATTTCGTCGATGTTAATGTTCGTGCCCGTCATTTCCTGTAGCTCCTGAATGATCTTACCGCCAGGTCCGATAACCGCACCGATGTAAGACTTCTCGATGATCAGCTTAACGATCCGTGGAGCGTGAGACTTGAGGTCATCAGCTGGCTCAGCGATAGACTTCGCCATTTCACCGAGGATATGGAGACGACCTTCGCGGGCCTGCTCCAGGGCTTGTTCGAGTTGCTCATAGGGTAGGCCATCAATCTTGATGTCCATCTGGCAAGCCGTGATACCTTCTTCCGTACCGGTCAGTTTGAAGTCCATGTCACCAAGAGCATCCTCGTCACCAAGGATGTCGGAGAGAATGGCAATCTTGCCTCCTTCGGCCACCATACCCATTGCGATACCGGCTACGGCGCGCTTGAGTTTTACGCCACCGTCCATCAGGGCCATAGAACCGGCGCAAACCGTTGCCATGGAAGAGGAACCGTTAGACTCCATGATGTCGGAAACGATGCGGATCGTGTGGGTCATCTCGTCGGGTAACACCTGACGGATGGAACGGTGCGCGAGGTTGGCGTGACCTACTTCACGACGACCAGGACCACGCATTGGCTTCGTCTCACCTACGGAGTAAGCGGGGAAGTTGTAGTGTAGGATGAAGTCGGCGTAGCTGTTTTCGTACGCAACATCTACCATCTGTTGGTCGGTCTTTGTACCGAGGGTAAGGCTAGTCAGGGCCTGCGTCTCTCCACGGTTGAAGATAGCTGAGCCGTGCGCACTTGGCAGGTAGTCGATCTCGGTCCAGATGTCACGCACCTGGTCGAACTTACGGCCATCAAGGCGGATGCCTTCGTTCAACATCAGATCGCGGACGGTCTTCTTCTGAATCTTATCGAAAGCTGCGGAGAGGTCGGCTTTGTTTTCGGCCATCCACTCTTCCCCCTTAGCTTCGAGGGCTGCGGCTTTGTAGTTCGCTTTAATTTCCTTGTAGGCGGCTTTGCGCTGTGCCTTGTTGAGGGCGCTGCGCGTCATTTCCTCTACGGGCTCTTTGATCAGACCGGAAACGTACTCAATGATTTCTGCGGGTACTTCGTGGATGTCCACGTCGCGGGTGATGGCTTTGTCGCCTACCATTTCGCGCAGTTCCAGCTGGGCCTTACACTGTACCTTGATGGCTTCATGACCAGCTTTGAGGGCTTCGATGATGGCTTTTTCGTCCACCTCTTTGCCTTCTCCTTCTACCATCATGATGTTGTCCATATCGGCAGCAACGATGAGGTCCAGGTCAGCGTCCTTTAGGGCGGAGCGATCAGGATTGATGACGTACTCTCCACCGATGCGTGCTACGCGACACTCCGAGATGGGGCCAGCGAAGGGAATGTTGGAGGTCATCAATGCAGCGGAGGCAGCAAGGCCAGCCAGCGCATCGGGCATCACCTCGGGGTCGAGGGAGATGAGGTTAATGATTACCTGCGTATCGAACATGTAACCCTTATGGAAGAGCGGGCGGATGGCCCGGTCAACGATACGGCTAATGAGGATTTCGTAGTCGTTCAGGCGCGTCTCCCTGCGGAAGAAGTTGCCAGGAATGCGGCCAGCGGCCGCGAACTTCTCCTGGTAATCCACGCTGAGCGGGAAGAAGGACTGGCCTTCGCGAACGCTCGTTCCGGAAACAACGGAACAGAAAAGCATGGTCTTTCCACACTTAACAACGACAGAACCGTTAGCCTGGGTGGCTAACTTTCCGGTCTCGATGGTAACCTCGCGGCCGTTTGGCAGGGCGAAATTTACCGTCATTGGGGTCTTATTACCCATGGTATATATAATGACTTGGTTAGATATTAACGGTTATTTGAGGAAATAACGGAGCCAGAAAACCTCGCTCTTTAATTTCCCACATCGCACCCGCGTCCGCGCCCGGATCCGTCTTGAAAGTCATAGTCTTGACGGTCAAAAACACCCCGTGCACTGCGGGGCAGTACGGTACAAAACAGCCTTGAGGATGGGAGGGGAATGGCCGTAAAACAGCCGATAGGAGGCACCGAAATGCCGTTTTCACTTCCCGCCGGTGGTCCGCTTTTAAGACCGGCGGCTGCCGCACATTTGCTGGCAAATCTTTTGAGTCATTTTGTATTACCGCGAAGATAGGCATTTTTCTTACATCTTTACTTTTGGCTAGTGCAGTGTAACCATCAAGGTTCGAGAGATTTTTTGCGCAAAAAAAATGTAGCCACTGTAACCATCACACCGTAAAACCAGTCATTGAAGTACACCTCACTCAACAAAACATTAGAGATAGTCGCCCAGTGGTAAAAAGGTTGATACCGAAACGGCTGGCTCAGTCACTTCAGATCAATACCGAAGCAACGAAGCGCAGCATCTACCACAATCTAAAAAACCACCTAAAGTAACCAAACCCACCGTAAAATCAAGAAATGCAATCGCAGGTTCAACAAATAAAATCACCAAGACTAAAGCCTTTCGTACAGTACATTCTTTTCAACCAGCAGGACGAAAATGCCGTGCGGTCGGTTACGTCCTATCCAAACACAAACGTCTGTCTGGGAATTACGAAGGGCAGCCTAGCTGAAGAAAAGGACGGGGCTTTCGTCGGTCGGGAGGGTGCCGATGACGGTCTTTTTGCCTACACGACCGGCTTATACACGTCGCCCCACGAATTCCAGGCTGCGAGAAACTGGGACGAGATTTGCATAGATTTTCACCCTTGTGGCTACTATCATTTTTTCGACGTCCCGAGCCAACCAAAGATCATCACGGAAGGGTTTACCAACGATTTGTTCAACGCTGAAGATCAACGACGACTCCTGAATATTTTTGCGGAGAAAAGCATCCGACTCCGAGCCGCTGCCGTTGAGGAGATGCTACTCTCCAAACTCAAGTTATTTGAGAAGAGCGATTTACAGGAGGCGGTATCCTACATCCATGCGCGATCGGGAGCAGTTACCGTTAAGGAGCTGATTACCCGGACGAGATGCAGCGAACGCAAACTTTACCGGCTGTTTGACGACTACTTCGGAACAACTCCGAAATGGTATATCCGAATATTTAAAATCCGAAAAGCACTTCAGTTGATGGCCTTCAACCCCGGCCTGTCGTTAACGTCTGTTGCCTATCAGGTGGGGTATGCCGATCAGAGCCACTTTATTCGGGAAGCTAAAATAATGTGTAATCTCTTGCCTAAAAACCTGAAAAGCAACCTTATCTCCATCGATAATGAAGTGATTGTGGGGCGTTCATGACTTTTGCAGGCTTTTTACAATTCCACCCTTACGTTGCTGTTTAGGTTTGCCAAAAAACAACCCTATGCGACAGCTTATTCTGTTCCTCATCCTGATCTCATCCCTTAGTTCCTTCGCCCAGGACTGTGACTGTACCTCCAACTTCGAATGGGCAAAAGAGACGTTCGAGAAAAACGACGCTGGCTATGCTTTTGTCCTCGAAAAAAAGGGGCGGCCGGCTTATGACCAGCACAACGCCACCTTTACGGAGAAGATCAGCAATATCACCGGCTCCCCTGAATGTACTCAGGCGATTTACGAATGGCTCACTTTCTTCCGATCTGGCCACTTGAGTATCCGGAGCATCGCCCAAGGAAACAACGAAGGAGACGCCTCGGCGAGTGACGAACAGATCATCGACCAGTTTAAGGATTGGGAGAAAGTAGAAGTTGACGTTTCGGCCTACAAGAAGTACCTGGCGGCCAAAAAAGAACCTGATTTTGAAGGCGTCTGGCTTTCCGGAGCCTACGAAATTGGAATAAAAAAAGTTGGCGACGGCTACCTCGGCTTCATCATCAAGGCTGATGGTGTATACTGGACGGAAAGCCAGATTAAACTTCGGATTAAGAATGACAACTCCGCAACCTATTACATGCAGGACCACTCCGGTAGGAACTTTACCGACGTTCACCTGCTTGGTGCTAATTACCTCAAAATGGGGTTCATTACCCTGGAA
>CALIGP010000303.1 GCA_938021455.1 uncultured Lewinella sp.
ACACCAGCCATGATGAGTGCGTAGGGGAAAATGATCTGAAGCATCTCGAGGTTAAACGGAACCATGGGGATACTTGGCCAGGGGAAGTCGCCCTGAATGGGGGCAATATCGCCCACCGTTTTGGTGTCAATGCCGAAAGCATAAACCAGTCCGAAGACAACCAAAATTCCCGCCAGCCCGGAAGGGAAAGACTTCGTGAGCTTGGGAAGGCCCCACATGATTAACATGGTAAGCCCAACGAGACCTAGCATGATCCATAGGGCGGAGCCCGTCAGCCAATTACCGGCAGCGTCCTGAAACTGCGGAAGTTGCGCCATGAAAATGACGATGGCCAGTCCGTTCACAAAGCCGAAGACGACGGGGTGGGGGACGAGCCGCATTAGCTTACCCAGTCGGAGAACACCAGCGATTACTTGCAGAATCCCCGCCAAAATCACACAGGCGAAGATGTATTCCGGGCCGTGTGAAATAGCAAGGGCGGCAATAACAACCGCTACTGCACCGGTGGCACCGGAGATCATACCTGGCCGGCCACCAAAAATAGAGGTAACCAGCCCCATGACGAAAGCCGCGTACAGCCCGATAAGTGGGTCAAGCCCCGCGATGAGGGCAAAGGCCACTGCTTCGGGAATCAGCGCAAGGGCTACGGTAAGGCCGGAAAGAACTTCCGTCTTGTAATCCACTTCCTGGCTGAAATCGAAAAGGTTGAGATATTTCTTCATCTGGAGGCTGTGATCTGGGGTTCACGCCAAGGGAAAATCCGTGGCATGCTTAAGATTGATCGACAATAAGACTATGGGAATACGCTTAAGTGCTGAAAGACAGCTAACTGTAGCCAGCACTTAGTTTAAATAAGGCGCAAAGGTAGTCGTATTCGATGACCCAGACAAGCATTTGGCAAAGCAGGAAATATTTGGGCGATTCCGCAGGTGCCATGAAAAGGCTTAAGGTGCCATGGATGAAGGCTTACAACCCCTTACCGGTTTTTGGTTACCGTAACTTCCAGGTAAAATTCTCCGCTGGCAAGTCCTTCCGCACCGGCAACGCCAATGGTGACGGGGTAGGGCCGGGTTACGGCTCTCAATTCCACCGAGCGGGTATGATCGGGGCGAGGACGGTTGATGGACGGACGTTCCTGCTTAAAGTCCGCTTCACAGCTTACGCAGCCGTTTAGCTCCGGAGGTAGTGCTCCACGACCGCCGGAATAAGCATAAAGACTCATGTTTTGCTTCTTGTCCTTGGGAACAAGCCGGATGACCATAGTGGAGTACTTCGGGATTTCCGTGGTCAGGAGAAGGTGGTTGCCCGTAAACCAGGCTTTGCGGGGCTCCACAAAGCAGGCGTTCTGGCTGTTCCAGGCCCAGCTAAGGTCGGCCATGGGCGCTCCTTTGTTAAGGTCCAGCTCGTAAGTGAGGGATTCCCCCGCCTTGGCTTCTAGTCGGAGTGGGGCAGATTGGGCCGTAAGACCACCAATGAGAAGCGTGCAAAAAAGGGTGCTTAGAATAATACGTTTCATAGTAAGAGGGATGATTAAGCAATAAAAATAGCCCGGTCTAAGAGACTGTCAATCACCCAATTGGGTGAATTTCAATTTAGGGACAATTTTTTGGCTTTGATTGCATATCAATACGCTCTCACCAATGCTACTCCCCCAATAATCATCGTCACCCCGATCACGCGCATCCAGTTAATGGGGTGTTCTGGTACGCCCAGCCAACCATAATGATCCATCATTACCCCAAAGATCATTTGGGCGGCTACCGTGATGCCGAAGGTGAGGGCCACGCCTAGCCGTGGCGTTAAAACAATGATAGCTGCTACGTAAACGGCTCCGAGTAAACCTCCAATCCAGTAGAACCAGGGAAGCTGAAAACCACCCTTAATGTCGGTCCAATTGGCCCGTGTGAGGACCATATAGAGGAGTAGTCCGACGGTGCCAACCAGGAAAGAAATCAGGGTGCCGTAGACGGGACTTTTGACGGCTTTCCCGATTTCAGAATTCAACCCAGCCTGAATGGGGAGCATGACACCGGCAAAGATGGCAAGGAGAAAAAACAATACCTGCTGCATAGGGTTATTCTGTTGACGGTGAAACCATTTTTGTTCCACTATATTTGCGCCAAATTAGCAACAATATGCTCAAAGAATTTAAGAACCTGACCCCCGCCGAACAACAGATGATGTTCGATGCCATTCCACTCATCACGATCCTCGTTGCTGGAGCAGACGACGATATGGACGAAGTAGAGCTGGCCGAGGCACAGCGCCTGGCGGACATCCGCAGTTACAACAACACCAGCCTGATCGGAGCCTACTACGAGGTTATCGATAACGATCTTACCGGACGAATCATGTCTTTGGTGGCTGAGCTTCCGAATGCACTGGCGCCACGTCAGGAAGAAGTTGTTGCCCGGTTGACTAAGCTTAATGATGTTCTGGCTAAAGTACCAGTACCCTTTGGCTACATCTACTACAAAGACTTTGTCTCTTTCGGTAAGCACGTAGCGGAATCTCACGGAGGTTTCATGCGCTTCATGACCGTGGGCCCGGAAGAAGCCAAGGTAATGGACTTGCCGATGCTTACCCCCGTTGCCCGTCCTTCTAAAGTAGACTACCCGGACCTGCCTTAGGCACGCTCTTAAAGTAGATCCGGTTCTTAAAATTTTAAATAGATCCCAAGTATGTCCAGAGTAATGATCATCGGCGCCGGAGGCGTCGGAAGGGTAGTGGCGTATAAGTGTGCCGAGCACCCCGATGTTTTTACCGAATTCATGATTGCCAGCCGAACGGTGCAACGTTGCCGGGAGATCGCAGCTGATGTCAAGGAGGACCTTGGCTATGATAACATTACTACCGCTGCGGTGGACGCAGAGGATATCCCCGCATTAACGAATCTGTTACGGGAATACAAGCCGGTAATGGTCATCCACGTAGCCCTGCCCTATCAAGACCTGACGATCATGGAGGCCTGCCTGGCGGCGGGTGTACATTATTTGGACACGGCCAACTATGAGCCTAAAGAGGAGGCCAAGTTCGAATACAGCCACCAGTGGGCTTACCATGAACGATTTAAGGCGGCTGGCCTGACGGCCATCCTCGGTTGCGGTTTTGATCCGGGCGTTACGAGCATTTTTACGGCCCGGGCGGCAAAGCACATCTTTGACGAAATCCACTATCTCGATATTGTCGACGCGAATGCCGGAGACCACGGAAAGGCCTTCGCCACGAACTTTAATCCAGAGATCAATATCCGGGAGATAACCCAAAACGGTAAGTATTGGGAAAATGGAGAGTGGATTGAGATCCCACCTTTCAGTATTCGTAAGGACCTCAATTACCCCGATGTAGGCCCCAAGGCCAGCTACGTTCTTTATCACGAAGAGTTGGAAAGCCTGGTGAAACACTTTCCCACCATTAAGCGTGCGCGCTTCTGGATGACCTTCGGGGATGAGTACCTGACGCACCTTCGGGTAATCCAGAATATCGGGATGGCTGGTATCGAACCCGTGATGCACAAAGGAGTAGAGATCATCCCGCTGGAATTTTTGAAGACAGTACTACCGGACCCCGGAAGCCTTGGCGAGAACTACGTAGGGCAAACGAGTATCGGTTGCCGAATTAGTGGCTTGAAAAACGGTAAGCCAGAGACCTACTATATCTGGAACAACTGCCACCACGCCCAAGCCTATAAAGAGACGCGCGCCCAGGGCGTAAGCTATACCACTGGTGTACCCGCAATGACCGGCGCAATGATGTTTCTTAAAGGCGAATGGGCCGGAGCTGGGGTATTCAACGTAGAGCAGTTTAACCCAGATCCCTTCCTGAAATTACTGGGGAAACACGGCCTGGAATGGAAGGAAGAAATTGGCGCAGACCTTGAGCTTTAGAACCTTTCTCAGAACCTTCTTGTCTTCTCTGCGTGAAACGAATAGCACCTGAATTAACCGTAGGTATTACCCTTTCCGGAGGAGGCGTCCGGGGAGCAGCCCATATCGGGCTGATCCGTGCCTTACTGGAAGAAGGTATAGTTCCTTCCCGAATCGTTGGCGTAAGTGCAGGGGCCATCGTCGGAACGTTGTACGCCGCTGGTTTAAGCCCGGACGAAATGATGGAGCGCGTTCACGCCACCTCCCTCCGCCGAATCATAAAGGTGGGGTTGCCAACTACGGGCCTCACTACACTTGAGTATCTTAAGGAGCGCTTGCGGGAGATTATCCCCGAGAACTCGTTCAAAGGCCTCAAGTATCCACTTTTCGTTGGCATCACCAATTTGAATACCGGTCAGCTTGAAATTAAAAGTGAAGGCCCATTACACGATATTGTAGCGGCTAGCTGTTCGATACCGTTTGTCTTTAAACCCGAAGTGATTGATGGCGACCACTTCGTTGATGGAGGGGTAATCAAAAATATGCCCGTTGACCCGCTTTTGAATGAAACAGACTTCATCATTGGCAGCAATTTGATGCCCTATGGCCTGCTGCCGCCAGCGGATACCGGAACGGTGATTAACATCGTTTGGCGGGTCTTTGATCTATCCATTATGGCAAATACGCTGCCCAGTACAGAGGTCTGTGATATCGTAATCGAACCTTCACAACTGAATGCTTATCATATTTTTAGCATTACTAAACTTCAGGAGTTGCATGACCTTGGCTACGAGCACACGAAGCAACGAATGCCGGAAATCGTAAATGCCCTACGGATGAAACAGGAGCTTCTCCAGGAGATGAAAAGTATCCCCTAGACATTTAGATTTGTTCTATTTTAAAGCCAAGTTCCAAAATGTAAAGTGAACTTTCCATTAAGGTCTTAAATTACGTCCATTGAACGCCGAGTTTCTCCGTACTGTGATGGTAGACTTTGGCCCTGAAGATGTTACTTATGCCACAATCAGATTACCTTACTGCGCTAGAACAGATGAAGACCACCTCCGGCGATTCTGTCAAGGAAACCAGTTATAAGCAGCCTGTGCTACTGGTTTTTTTACGCCATTTTGGCTGTACTTTTTGCCGGGAGGCTTTGAATGATCTTGCTGGCCGGATTCAGGAAATCAATCGTTTGGGCGCTAAGTTGGTTCTGGTTCATATGTCTGATATGGAGACCGCCACGGAATACTTCGGTAAGTACAAGCTAACCGGTGTTGCTAACGTAATGGACCCCAACTGTCTTTACTATCAGGCCTTCGGCCTGACGAAGGGCACCGCTCGTCAACTATTCGGACTCCATTCCTGGATCAGAGGGTTTCAAGCAGGCGTTATCGATGGCCACGGTGTTGGGACCAAGCAGTTGGGCGACGGTTTTCAGATGCCGGGTGTTTTCGTCTTACAAGAAGGAAAAATTTTGAACAAATTTGTCCATAAAATGGCGGGCGACCGACCAGCATACGTAGACCTATTGTCGACTTGTTGTGACGTTAAATCGTAATCGACAACCAAAGGATACGGTTACAGCCATAGGAGTTTCCCACACCCGATACATCCGTGAAGGTTGTCCAGCTACCTGTTTCAAGCGGAAGTGGAGAGGATTGTCCGGTAAGCAGAACGGAGAAACTGAAAAGAAGGGTGAATAGGAATTCTTTCATGATGTTATATTTTGTACAGTTAGGTTTGCCCAACAATAATCGAAATTACTGTGGCCCCCAGCGCTGTAAAGGTGTTATGGTGCTTGCTCTAATATCATCTCAGAAAGTCGAGCATATGAGATCAACGATATACGAAAAAAAATCCCAAAAACAGATTATGAGGGCTTAAAATTTGTTGTGAAGCTTCCATGCTACAAGGTGATCCATTCCGCCCTTGAAGGTGTTCACCTAGCATTAACTCACGAACTCCAATCCATGCCTACCATCCATACCATTGACCTTAACTTTCTTGGCGAAGAAGCAGCTATTGCCGTTTATGCCATTGAAGATGCTGCCGGCGTTACGCTGGTGGAGTGTGGGCCCTTTGCTACTAATGACACCTTAATTGCGGGTTTGAAGGCCGTAGGTATTCGGCCGAGTGACGTTCACACCCTCTTACTCACCCATATTCATTTTGATCATGCGGGGGCTGCTTGGTGGTGGGCCCGGCAGGGTACGCGGGTGTTTGTGCACCCCAAAGGGCTAAAACACATGATGGACCCTTCCAAACTCTACGGCTCTGCTGCCCGCATTTACGGCGAGGAGAACATGGAAAAACTATGGGGGCGGATGGAAAAAATTGAAACCTATGACATCGCTTCCGCTGCGGACCGACTCCGGATGACCATCGGCGGTAACCTCTGGGTCGCTCACCATACACCGGGGCATGCTACGCATCACATCGCCTGGCAGATGGGTAAAGTAGTATTCACCGGCGATGTTGGCGGCGTTATGATCAAGGGAGGGCCAGTTGTGCCACCTTGCCCTCCACCGGATATCAATATCAGTCACTGGAGGTCTTCACTCGATCGGCTCCGCAGCCTGCGAGCAGATACTTTCTACCTGACCCACTACGGGGCAGTTCCCGCACAGGGCAACCACCTTCCAGACCTGCGCAAGCGCTTGGATGAATACGTGGATTACGTTCGACAGGAACAAAAGACCGGGAAAACAGAAGAAGAAATCGTTCCGGGATTCACTGAATTTGTGGAGGCAGATTTGCGAGAAAATGGTGTGAATGATACGACTATCGGAGCCTACCGGGCGGCTAATCCGCCAGAAATGTCCGTGACGGGAATCGCTCGCTGGCTGGCTTTTAGTGAGTCTTTGTAGTTTGAGGGGCAATTAGTCAGGGAGTCAGATAGTCGCTACTGCCTGACTCCCTGACTAATTGACTTTTTTACTCCCTACTTCCAACTTATCCGCAGCACCTCTTCATGCTCCGGCAGCACCTTGAAATTCTCGGAGACACAGTAGCCGGGGATCGCCATGATTTCATCGTTTTCGTTCACCAATAGATAGATCCGGTCTCGTAGCCAGACGGGGATCTTTTGGTCAATCATATAATCCTTGACCTTCTTCGTCTTGCCGCCGAGACCGAGTGGTTGGAAGCGATCTCCTTTTTTGCGCGGACGCAGGTGCAAGGGGAAGGTTGGAGGAGCGAGGTAGAGGGTGTTGGGTTGGCTAAGATTTGTCGGCCGGGGTAACAGCTCTATCATGGCGTTAAGATGTCCAATTACTCGAAATGCCGGGAAATCAACTGGTTCATCGATTATTGGTTCCGGGAAGCGAAGAGGAGCTTGTTCTGGGAAAAGGCCGTCAAAAATAATTACATCTGATTGAACTTTGGCATGCCCCGTCTGCCCCCTGATTATTCTGTTCGTTTTACTGTAAGCAATTTGCCGAAATTGCTCGTCTGTGAATTTGCCGAACGCATATTGGGGAAGATGAATAGAGTGAATTGTGTCATGCATAAAGTGATACAATTCTTCACTGTGTGGCCACTGAGTACGGTCTACTACAGCTACATCCGTTACCGTAATGCTATCATGAAGGAATTTTTGAATTCCATGGTCAAACATTTTCTCTCCGTGTCGAAGATTGGCCAATGTTCTGGCAAGCGAATGATCTGTTAACCCAAATTCTTCGCGGAATAAAGGTGTCAGTTTATGCCTGATACGGTTGCGCAAATAGTCGTCTGTCGCGTTACTGGTATCCTCTCTCCAAGATAAATTCTTAGCAAGAGCATACTGATGTAAAGTTGATCTACTACTATTAAGTAATGGGCGAACAGTGAAATTTTTATAAGTGCTTTTAGGGGCTATTCCTGAAATACCCTTGATGCCAGTTCCTCGGATTAGATTGAGTAGCAAGGTCTCAAAATTATCGTCGAGATGGTGAGCAGTAAGCAGGCATGCAAATTCTTCTTGGAGAAAAACCTCCAAAAACCACTCATACCGCAGCCGCCGCGCCACCATCTGCGTACTCTCCCCAGGCTTCGCCTCCGCCTTAACGTCCACTGCCTTACAATAAAACGTTGCACCCAGCGTCCGCGCCAACTCCTCCGCAAAAGCAGCATCGCCAGCTGAGGCTTCGCCCCGCAGCTGAAAATTCATGTGGGCAATGCTAAAGTTGTAACCCTCCTCGTGCAGCAGATGCGCCAGTACGGTACTGTCCAACCCGCCACTACAGGCTAACAACAGCTTGTCCGTTTTCGTGAACAGCCGTTCCCGTTCCACAAAGTCCCGAAATGATTGATTGAGTGTTTCCATGTCCTCCACAAAGCTATCTACTATCCCTCTTCCCACACCTCCCACGGGCGGTAGCCAAATCGCATATCAAATATCAAGAATCACATATCGCATATCCCCTAATGCATCCGATCCCCCCGAACTTCCATATTCGCCAGCAAATCGGCCTCAAATTCAAGGAACTCCTTCCACCGCTTATCCACGCGTTCCCGGTCAAAATACTTCCTTGCTAACTCGATAAACAGTACGTAATGACCGGCTTCGGCGACCATGAATTTGTGGTAAAACTTTCGCAAGTCTTCATCCGCACAATACAGGCTCAGTAGCCGAAAACGCTCACAGCTGCGCGCTTCAATGAGTGCACATAAGAGTAGTTTCTCCAGTAGGGCTGCTTCGCGTCCACCACCTTTTTGCATCACCTTCATCAGCCCGTTGACGTACTCGTCCTTCCGTTGCCTACCCAACTTAAGTCCCCGCTTGTCCAACTCATGCAGCACCATACGGAAGTGTCCCCACTCTTCTGTCACCACCGGCGCCACCTCCGCTACCAAATCTTTATAGTCAGGGTAACCCTGGATCAGGGATATACAGCTGGTGGTTGCTTTCTGCTCACAGTAAGCATGATCCGTAAGGATTTCTCCCAGATCCATTTCTGCCAGGTCGACCCAGCGAGGGTCAGTGGGCAACTGAAGGTTGAGCATCTGTACAGTGGCAGGAGTGTCCATAATATTTAATTGAATGCTTTGCAAAGTTAATCAGTTTCCTTCGCCCTTTAAAAAAACGATCCCGCCAGCTCCACTTGAACTGACGGGATCATATTTTCATCCTTGCCCAACAATCTCAAGTCCAGCACTTTTTGACTACTTGACTCGCTGACTGTTTGACTCTTCTCTTAAGCCCAGAACACCAAATTCAAATCCTGCGCGTGCGGCATCATCGGGTGGTTCGGGCGAAGGCGGAAGCCATATTCATAAACGCCCGCAAGACGAGGGTCCAGTGAAATGGCCCAGGTGGCACGGCTGCCCTTGCTCT
>CALIGP010000304.1 GCA_938021455.1 uncultured Lewinella sp.
AGCGGCCAGGCCCTCGGCATGCCCGGCAAATTACTCGGGTGGTCAGGCTTCATGCGCAACAAGATCCGGCAGACGACGCATGGGCGGCTGGAGGCTTATATGAAAAAATAGGCCGCTTCATGGAGCAGTGTTAACCACAGAGAGACACGGAGGTTAACACAGAGGTCCACCGAGTGACATCCTAAGAATTCTGTTTCCCTATCCTAAAAATCCAACTCCCCCGGCCAACCTTGCAACCTTGCAACCTGCAACCTGCAACTTGCAACCTCACCCCCTACCCCAACCATTTCCCCTCAAAGCCCGGTCCCTCGCTCATTACAAGGTCCAACAATGCACCTGCGTCCGCGCCCACGTGCATACGTTCACTCTGGGAATCCTTCAGGAATCGCTCCGCCACCATGTGTCCCAGTAAGGCCGACAGGTGATCGTAGTAGCCTTTCACATTGTACAGCCCACAGTGCTTGTTATGAATGCCGAGCTGGGTCCAGGTAAATACCTCGATGATTTCTTCCAGCGTTCCGATGCCACCGGGCATGGCGATGAAGCCGTTAGAGGCCTCGGCCATGATGCGCTTACGTTCGTGTATGGTTTCCGTGACAATCAGCTCGGTTAAACCAGTGTGCCCTACTTCCATGTCCACCAGAAACTGGGGAATAACGCCCAACACTTCGCCCCCCAGGCGTAATACTTCATCCGCTACCGTCCCCATCAGGCCAACCGAACCCGCACCGTATACCAGGCGTAATTTACGATCAACAATGGCACGGGCCATGTCTTTAGCGGCTTCAACGTATACTGGATCGGCCCCGGAGGAGGATCCACAAAAAATGGCAATGGACGACATAAAAGTGATTTTTGAATCGCAAACTTACGGCCCAAGTCATTTATAGTCAGGCAACCGCCGGCAATTCCCTAAATGGTGAAATATTTGTCTCCTGTGACCCACGATTTTCTTCTGCCGAAGAATGAAGTAAACCATGCAGTAAATACTGACAACGCGCAACATCTGCCGCATAACCGAAACTGAAAAACCTCCGCAACTCATCGTTCATCAACCGAAGCACTTCCGCTACTTCTACTGTGGCCGCCCGGCCGCCGTAGGAAGCATTTACACTTTGCAAGTATTCTCCAACCGGCCAGTAAATCAAACCGTCATAACCAAAAGGAGACAGAAAGTAAAGATCCTCCCCCACTCGCAACATCTCCTCCTCATTCGCCCAGGGGCGGCGACCTAACAATTGCTGCAGTAGGCTACTGACGACGGCATAAAACTGGAAGTCAAACCGATCTTGCTCCTGCGCCAAGCGTGAGATTACGTATCGCGTAAAACCATTCAACTCCGTACGTGGCAACAGCTGTAAAGCCTGATTAAACTCCGGAACGTCCGTTAACTCCCCATTGGAATACCGGTGCGGAAAACGCCGCAGATAGGACAGAAAGAAGTAGCGATATAGCTGCAAAGAATCTTCCTCTACGTCCAACTGAAACACGTATCCTTGCTCCTTCCCCCGGAGCCGCTGCACGTGATCAATCAGGCTGGAAACATAGTCAGACAAATGGGTAAATACGGAGAAATCCGGCATAGAAATGATGTATTTGTTTCTGTTATAAAGATACGAAAAGAAACACACTTTTTACACTTTTTAGAGTACTATTTTGCTATTTATCCATTTTTTGATTACACTATAAAATTCTACCCAATTCTCATCAATCCTACTCTATTTTTACCCCCATGTCCATCCCCTCTCCCAAACCTTTCCTCGAAAAATTAATGGCTTACCTCGAGCCAACGCCCGGTGCCCTGGACCATCTCTTCCTCGATCACCTCTGCTATCGCGTGGAAACGGTGGATGCCTACGTCGAGCTACGCGACAAGCTGTCAACCGAAAACGAACTCCTGGTGGAGAGCCTCATCGGCGGGCGTCGTATCTCCACTTTCAAAATGAAAATGCCCTTCCACTTTCGTGGAAGGGCGATCCCTTTGTTAGAGTTACCGGAACCAAAGCCCGGCAGCTTTTACGCCGAAGGCTGGGAGCACGTAGAATTCGTTACGGATCGGCCACTCTCTGCCTTCGCGGAGTGGCTAATGGCGGGGCGGGAGCTAACGGAGGGTACACTTGACTACTCCGGCATGAATAAAGCCCGTAATGCCGACCTGCGCTTACAACTGCCCGATGGGCTTAGTGTTAAGTTCCACGAGCAGTCGCTCGAAGAGGTGATACGGGAAGAGTTGGCAGACTAGTACAATGCTAGAACCGGTAGCGTACACCGGCAGCCAATTCTGGTAACAAATCAACGCCCAGGCTAATTCGTTTATGAACCTGATACTGGACGCCTACCTGAGCCGTGACGTTTAGGATAAGTTCCCTCAATCCTGTATTAGAGTTGTACCGACTAGACAAAAATTCCTCTGATCGACCGTCCAGCCCCCTGAACAGGTAGCTCTTTCGCTCTCCTTCCTGGTAGAAGTCAAGACCAATCCGAAGGCCTAAATAAGGACGTACTTTCCGGCGGCGCAGAAAGGTGTACCCGCTCGTCAGAAACGAGCTAAAGCGTTTTTCGTAGGCCCAGTTGTAGGTAGCAAATTCCCCTTCCAAAAGTAAAGGCGCCAGTACATCATTCGGGTCGTTGAGCCCGGACAGGCTGTAGGGAGAATAGGACATTCCCAACCCGAGCCTGATGCCACTGGCAAATTGCCGCGCCCCTTCCAGGCTCATCGAGGCTAGCTGAATTTGCTGCCGAACCTCTTGATCAAAAAAATCGTCTGCAAAGAGCTCAATCTGCTGATTATTAAAATTGAAAATCTGGGGAACGTTCCCATTATTTTGTTCCGTAAAAACCCGCGAGGTAACCCTTGAACTCGTCAGACCGGGGGCGAAACTAAGGCCTGCCTCCCAACGGCCAGCGGGTGTTGGCCGGCGGCTCACGGTCTTCGGCAAGGGGATAAAAGCACTCCCCGCGTATCCATGCAGAGTAGCCTTTGCTTTATTTGGCCTCCGAATCTGAGGGTAGCTTTGCGGTGGCAAAGCCGTAAGAGGGGCAGCATTCTGAAGTCGATGGCCCAGGTTGTTTTTGGCGCGGACGCGGGTGCCAGGGGTGCTTGTAAAAGCAGTGGTCGCCATCTCCAGACTCTCTTCGGGAATGCTAAAATTGGGATTCTCAATAATCGTGCCCATGCTTTGGCCAGCAACAGTGGAGATGGTTCTGGCAGTAATTACCGGGGCAGCTTTGCTTACTGAGGGAGATTCGCGTTGCTCATACCTGCTTGTTTCTACTGCTACATCAGTAGCGGGCATTACAGCCTTCGGAGGACGTATTTCTTCTACTTCAGCTTTAACAGCGGATTGCGCAGACAGTGCTAAATCAGCATCCGCTGCTACCTTATTTATGGCTTCCGTTTCTACGGCTACAACTTTATCAATAGAATACACCGAAGTATACCACCACATTGCAGAGCTGCCGATTAGTAAGCCCATCATTAAACTCCCAACAACCCAATAGCCCGCGAAACCCGACGGACCGGGCTTCAACACGAGTTCACGTTGGTGGATTTTCTTCCACTGCCCCGGAGGCGGGTTCGCATCGGGAATATTTTGGAGCCCCTTTCGGATAAAGTCATCTAGCTTACCAGGCATTGTTATAAATTTTACAGCTTGAAATAAGGTCCGACAAGGCCGCGAAGACGCTTTCTCGCTTTGGAAAGATTTGATTTGGAAGTCCCTTCAGATATCCTCATACGTTTGGCTATTTCAGGGTGAGACAGCCCCTCCAGTACAAAAAGGTTAAACACCAGTCGATAACGCGGAGGTAACTGCTGCAAGAAGCGAAATACATCTTGTTCCTCCAGCTCGACTTCTGCTGCGTTGAAAGAATTACCCACCTTGACTCGACGAAGATTATCCGCCAGTAAGCTCCGACGTTTCCTGGCCCTGTAATGATCGATTCCAGTGTTGACAATGATTCGTCGAAAGAACTTATCGAAGTTACCCGTAAAGGCATCCGCTTCCAGGTAGCGAAACAGCTTGATGAAGGAGTCCTGAACGATATCGTCTGCCCCCGATTCATGGTCGGCGTAAGAAAGCGCCACACTGCGGGCAAATGGATAGTATTTGTGATACAACCTACGTTGAGCATCAGCCGTCCTTCGGTGGCAGGCTTCCAGTAACTCTGGCAGGGATAGCTCTTGTAAGGTTGGTGTCACACCCATAAAGTTAGAGATGTTTATTTATACCTCTGACGAATAGGACTTGCCTCCCGTTGCCCCGAAAGAGATTTAATTCGACGTTTGGGGCAAAACACCTAACGAATCATAACAAGAATTTTCTGGATGAGTAACTACAAAACAACAAATCTCTACTCTTCAACCTTCTCTTTACAAACCACCTTTCACCATGCAACGCCGAAACTTTCTGCTTACCAGCGCGGCCGCCCTTGCCGCCACGCCCTTTACCAATCTTTTCAGCCGGGATTTTTGGGCACCATTAGACGGTGACTTTCAAATCATCCGAGGTAACGTCGGCTACTACACTAATCGGGGTGGCACCATCGGCGTCTACCTACCCGACGGCAAGCCTGAAGGCGGCGTCATCATCGACACCCAGTTTCCCGAAGCGGCGCAAAGCCTCGTGGATATGCTCAAAGAAAAAGGTACCCTCTCCGAGTTCGCTCTCTTGGCAAACACCCACCACCACGGCGATCATACAGGTGGAAACACCGTCTTCGCCCCACTGGCCAAACAACATGTCAGCCACGCCCGGGCGAAGAGCAACCTGGTCGACAACCTGGCCAAAAATGATAAGGCAGGGACCGTCCCACTTCCAGGCATCACCTTTGACGCCAGCTGGTCTACTAATCTCCCGGACGGGAAGGAAGCCATCAGCCTGCGCCATTTCGGCGCAGCGCACACCGGCGGTGACGCCGTCGTCCACTTCGAGAACGCCAACGTCGCCCACGTCGGTGACCTCCTCTTCAACCGCCGCTTCCCCTACATCGACCCCGCCTCCGGCGGAGACCTCATCAACTGGGCCGGCGTGATGAAAAAGATCCGCAAGCACTATGGCAAGAACACGATCTACATCTTCGGCCACGCCGCCGAAGGCTATCCCGTCTTTGGCACGGCCTCTGACATCAAAGCCTTCGAGAACTACCTCAAGTCCCTACACAAATACGTCAAAAAGGAAAAGAAACGGGGCACCAGCCTCGAAGATCTCCAGAAGAAAACCGTCACCATCCCCGGCGCGCCGGAATGGTCCTTCGGGGAGCGGCTGCGGGATGTGAACTTGAAGGTGATGTTTGAGGCGCTGTAAATACTCACCGAGTCAACAGCACCCGCTGCACATTAGTCACCACAAAAGCCCCGTACCCATTCTCCACATTACCGTGCACCTGCACCGGTTCCGCGAAGGGGTTATCTCCTGCCTCAATGTAGGCGGCGAAGGATCGGGCGTAGCGATAGGCATCCTCACTGATTCGATAGACTTCCAGAAACAAATCTCCGTCATTGAACGAATCTGCGAAAAGGCGGACCGTCAGGTTCCCCCCGTTAAACGATTGATCCGTCAACAGCTGCCCGAAGTCCAAACCATCCAGGAGTAAAGGGTCAGGGCTACTCACGTATACTGAATAGAAAAAAGTAAAATCATTCGTACACTCCTGGGTCATCGTCGTCTCATTGAAAGTACAGTTTTGCCCCGGAGTAGACACCTGAAAGGCATAAAAGTCTGTCGTTTCGCCAGGATCCTCCAGTTTAAATGTAACCTCATCCACCCGGAAGCCATCATTATCAAGCGCGCCATCCCGGGTATATTCTACTTCCGAAAACAAGGCTCCATCGGGCATGATCTGTGTCGCCACGGCATCCGGAAAACCATCAACTTTCCCAACGAGCCGATAAGTCGTCTCTTCTCCCCGAATTCGCTCACTAAGCGTCATCGCTGTTTCGGATGGGCTACCTTCCTGACTCAGCGGATAGCTCCTTGTCCCAATCAGTACATCGTCCCGGTACAGCTCCGTCGTTACCATACGGTTATCGTTTTCAATCGGCTCGTCGATGATACCCCGGCTGATGTTCAGGAGGGCATAGGCAAGGGAATCTCCCGAGCGAAGGTTCAGCGAAAGCGCGGGCAGCGGTTCGTGTTCCGGAAAGGGAATATCCACCGTCTGGCTAAAACTATCAGCATCACAGGCGGCCATGAAGGGCAAACAGGCAAAAAGTAAGTATTGGATACGCATAGCTTAAAACTTGAACTGGTAAGCAACGGAAGGAATAATGGGAAGGATACTGATCTCACGGACCCGGCGGGTAGAGGAACACTGCCCCTGCTGGTCACAGGTATTGATTTCGCTGGCCGTCAGGAAGTAAGGGTTCCGGTGGTAGTAGGCGTTATAGGCACTGATTACCCAGGTACGCTCCCACTTTGGCTTCGTCTTGCGGAAGGAAATACTGACGTCCATCCGGTGGTAATTCGACATTCGGAAGCTGTTCTTCTCTACGCCCGCTTCGACGTTAGTCGTGAAAAAATTCTGCTCGTCTCCCCGTCGGGCCACCTGATATTCAAAGGTCGGTAAGGACACCGCATTCCCCGTGCCGTAAACGAAGGCGCCGGAAATCCACACGCGATCGCTCAGGTTGTAGTTACCCACAATGCTCAGGTCATGCCGCCGATCGTAGCGGAAGGGGAAACGTTCCCCGCTGTTAATTTCATCAAACTGCCGCCAGTTCCAACTCAACGTATAGCCCAGCCAGCCCGTGAAACGCCCCTGCTTTTTCTGCACAAACAACTCTAGTCCGTAGGCCTCCCCATCCCCCTGGGTCACCTTATTCTCCCAGGCATCTTCGATTCCCAAAAAGAAGCTCGCCCCCTCCCGGAAGGAGACCACGTTTTTCATCTGTTTGTAGTAAGCTTCAACGCTCACTTCATATTCATTATCGTAAGTTTTCGCAATTCCCGTAGCGACCTGCCACGACTGCTGGGGTTTCACCCTGCCGGTACTCGGTACCCAGAGGTCGGTAGGCAAACTAAGCGCCTCGCTCGTCAACAAGTTGATGTATTGCTGCATCGTGCTGAAGCTTCCCTTCAGCGCCAGATCCTTACCCAGCAAGTAACGCAGGCCTAAGCGCGGTTGCAGGCTGGTATAAAACTCATCATCAACGGCGAAGCCAGAAAAGTGAAGCCCAGCATTAATCTTCAGCGCACCCAGCCGA